>DASUMN010000126.1:0-10943 GCA_036277675.1 Nitrospira sp.
GGTCTTTGCCCCACCAGTCCGCGAATTCGCGATCTTCTGAAGTTGCCCTTTCAATTTCTCTTTGGGCAACTTGCCGCCTTTGAGCCGATTGCAGGCCTCGACGACTTCTTCGATGTACAGCTCGAAGATATTCCGCCGCCGATACTCGCTGGCCGCCCGCTCCCGCCGACGCAAGAAGATCCCTAACCGCCGACCGCACTCGCGCAAAGCCAGGGTGATCTCTTTCTGGATTTCATCGTAATCGGCGATCGCTTCTTTCGACTCGCTCGTGAACGGTACCCAGACCGAGGCCATGTGGACGAAAATCACCATTGGTCCGGCCGGTAAGGCCCCGCGCGACTGCGCGACACCGTAGTTCTTCCAAGTCGTACTCAGCACAGCCTTGAACGTCGAACAGGCGGACTGTTGGTAGAGCAGCGGCACACGGTTGGCGTAGCGGATCACACGCGCAAGCTCCGAGTCTTCTTCCTCATGTTCGCCCTCGGCCTTCGGCACAGCCGGTTGCTTCGGCTTATTCTGGTCCTCCGGTCTGTTCCCGTAGGCGAGCCCGGCTTCGATGATGAAGGGGTTGCCCCGATAGACCGCCGGTGGTCGGCTCACCGCCGTATAGAATTCGCCTTTGATCTGTTTGTAGAGGCCGGAAAGAATGGCCTTCTCGCCGATGGGCGAAATGCAATTGGTCGGCGGCGCCATGATCTTCGTCTCTTGGATCGTCCGGTAGAACGTTTCGGCGGCAGACCCTTTGAGGTCTCGCGGCTTCGTGTGCGCGGGCACTTTCGCCGCCTTGCACATCTCGTCGGCGAGTTGCGGCGACACCCGGCAAAAATCGCTCGCCACAAATCCAGACACCGAATGGCTCTTCGTGTCTTGCAGCATCTTGAGGAACATGCCGAACTCGATGCCGTAGGGATGGGGCTTGATTTCGCGCGGGGACGGCGGCAACTCATGATAGGTTCGGGGATAGTCTTTTGCCTCCCCTTCCGGCGTGTGATAGGTCAGCTTCACATGGGGATTGGCGATGGACGTTTGTTCCAGCCACTCATCCACCGAGGCCCGGCCTTTCTGATACTTGCCTTCGACTTCGAGCATGACCTGCGTGCCACGAGGCTGGGACCACTCGATCTGCTTGTTCTCATGAACCAGCGGCTCGTTCTTCTTCGTATCAATCTGCACTTCGAAGAAATGCGCGGCGGATTTTGGACCGATGCGGGAAATGATCTGCACCGGCTTGCCGGTGGTCAGCTGGCCATACATGCCGGCGGCGGAAATGCCGATACCCTGCTGGCCCCGGCTCATGCGCATCCGATGGAACTTGGACCCATAGAGTAATTTGGCAAAGATGCGTGGAATCTGCTGGCGCACAATGCCGGGCCCATTGTCCGCGACCGTGATACGGAACCTCGTCGCCTGGCTGGCCGGCGGCACGGTGCCGTTGGTCGGCACAACATCCAGCCGCACCGTGACATCGGGCAGGATGCCGGCCTCTTCACAGGCGTCCAACGCGTTATCTACGGCTTCTTTCACGCAAGTCAGCAACGCCTTGCGCGGATTGTCGAACCCCAATAGATGTCGGTTCTTCGTGAAAAATTCCGCGACAGAAATCTCCCGCTGCCGCGCGCCCATTTCAATCGCCGTGACCTGCTGCGCCGGCTTAGCGGCTTTCTTCTGAACGGGCGATCCAGATTCGGATTTGGCGGAGGGTGCAGTGGATATCGCGGACGTCGTCGGATGTTTTTTAGCCATTCGTCCTCTCAGCACGGTGGAACAAAAAATCGCGCGGCATTCTACACAGAATGGGCGGCAGAGGAAACCCTGGATGACATTTTTTGCGAGCAGCAGAGAAAGAACGGAACCGAAGAAGATGATTTAGGGTGGGAGGAGCACGCACCTAACCGAGGACGATTAGGTACGGCGGAGATCTCGGGAGGACTTTAGGCTTCCCAGTACAAGCTGGTCCTGCACACCATCCTCGTTCGCTCGACCTCCTGATGAACCATATTCCCTCGGGGCGTTAACTCCCCCCACGAAGGCTACGATAGACCTCGCCGCACACCGAGTCAAGCAAACCGTCTTGTTGTGTGTGCCACACGACACGCGCCGATTGAAATCGCGGGATGTCGGCCCTATGATGCCGCGCGATGATCATCGGCGGCCTCACCCAAACACACAGGTTATTCCTCCGTCCCGTCTTCTTCGCCATTTTTCTCGCCGCCCAGCTCAACACCGGATGCTCATCCCTAGACACCCTGTTGGCCAGCATCGGATACCGGCATCACAATGAGTTTGACCGCTTGGTTGAACAGGCCGCGTACGCCCTTCAGACGACGGCTCCCGGATACACCTCGAACCAGGCGAATCGATTGGCGGAGGCCGTGCATGAGCTCAACTTTGCGGGGCTGATCGCGCTGCTCGCGGGAAAGTCTTTCGCGGAGCCACCAGGAGCAGACGTGTTTGACAGTGTCGCCGCAGCTGTCCATGAGGAATTCAGCGATCATCCTTCGATCGACCGTCAACGCATCACGGTTCTTTTGAGACACGCGTTTCGGAAGCTGAAGCGGCCAAGCGATATCGAGATGGACTCTGCCATGAGGCAGAGAATTCTCGATGCCGGGCTCATGCACTTGTCGGACCGAGCCATGGTTCCCCATGCCAACAAGGAGGAGATCGCAGAAATCATCCGCCTCTTGGAAACGGGTGCCTTCTTGGGGGATGCATCGGACGTCACGCAAGCCGTCTATGGGGGCATTCAGGGTATTCCCGATGATGCCTTGGGGATGCTCCAAGACCCTCGTCTGGCACGCTGGCCGGTGGACACGCTCCGCGCACTCTGCCGAGATGCACACTCCTCTTCGGCAGCTACCGGAGCGACTCCGGTTCTTCAAGAGACACTCAGAGAATTCCAGGCACTTCCTCCTGTCGGAAGAATGGCTGCGATGCTGAGAGGTGTATTGGCCCATGAGAACCGAACGGTTCGTCTCGCGCTGATTCTGTATGCTCGATCTCATGGCGTCTCCGACATCGATGACGAGGCGATCGACACGGTTGTGCGGGCCTTGGACCCCGCGCATCCTGACTTGCGCCCGCTACTGCTGGAAGCCGCGGAGAGGTTACGGACCCAATACGGACCCGGCCAGGCCTCCATAGCAGTCCGCCGATTACGATAATGGTGGAGCGCACCATCAGCGTAAAGATGCTGCCAAGTGCCTCGCGCCAGTTTCGTATCGGTCAAGTCCCTGCCAAACCTACCGCGTAGGCCTCAGCTCTTCGCCCGCTGTGGCCCGGCAAAACAAACTTCCTCGACATCCTTCGGAGTTGCCTGCGACTTTTTTCAAGTTGCCAAATTAGAGATGTCATTGACTGTTTCGTCACAGTCTCAGAGTATGTACTGTCACCGATGAAGGGATCGCCGATGACCGGCAGCACGACCCGCTTCGCACACTTCCTCAAGCACGAGTTGTGGACGACCGACCTCGCCTCGTTACCCCTTGCCCATCGAGCGGCCCTGCGTGCGCTGAGGTTGATCATGGCCGTGGCGTTGGAGTTTCGCCCGCGGCTGCTCGATGCCCGCGCAGCCGGCCTGGTGTATACGACACTGCTGTCACTCGTTCCTTTTCTGGCCGTCATGGTTTCAGTTTTGAAGGCGTTCGACGTGCATCACCACATTGAACCTCTGTTGACCCAGGTGCTGGAGCCTCTGGGCCCCAAAAGCATCGAGGTCACCGCGAGAATCATCGACTTTGTGGACAATATCAAGATCGGGGTCTTGGGGATGGCCGGGATCGCCGGCCTGTTCTACACCGCCTACTCGCTGATCGATAAGATCGAACACGCCTTAAACGACATCTGGATGGTGCGCCAGGGTCGCCCGTGGAGCAGGAAGGTCACCGACTATCTGAGTGCCGTCTTGGTGGGCCCTGTGGTGGTATTCACGGCGTTCGGGGTGCTGGCTTCACTCCAAAGCCACACCGTCGTACAGCGCGTCATGGACATCGAACCGTTTGGCTCCGCGCTGTTCTGGGCTGCGGAGTGCGTGCCGTTCATCATGCTCAGTGCGGTCTTCACCTTCTTCTACAAATTCATCCCCTACACCCAAGTCCATGCGTCCTCTGCGCTGGTCGGCGGGATTTCCGCCGCCGTCCTCTGGGGCATTGCCGGTGAAGCCTTTGCGAAATTCGTGGCGGTCTCCGCACAATACAGTGCGATCTACTCTGGATTTGCCGTGCTGATCCTCTTCCTGCTGTGGCTCTATGCAGGATGGCTGATCGTCTTGATCGGGGCCCAATTTTCTTTTTTCCACCAGCATCCGACAGCCTACCTCTCACGGCAACTCTGGCAGCGAGGCACACCGGCATTTCGGGAACGTGTGACGCTGAACATCCTGTTGGCGTTGGCATGCCGCCATCTCCAAGGAGAGCGGCCGGTCCGCCTGCCTGAGTTGGCCTTGAAGCTGAACTTGCCGGATACTCTGGTTGCCGAGGAACTGGATAGGCTGGTCGACTGCAGATTGGTCGGCATGTTGAAAGAACCGGATGGAGTCAGCCTGCTCAAACCGCCGGAACTCGTTTCAATTAAAGAGATTCTTGACCTTGTCCGGGATGGAAGTCCAGCAGAGATCCCCATGCCAGTGACCGCACATGATCCGCTCGAAGTGCTCTTGCGCCAGCGGGATGAGGCCGCCACCCACGCCCTTGCCGGACAGACGCTGCGCTCTCTCGCCCTGAAACGAATGGATGCGATGATCGAACCATCCCCGACGACAGAACTTCTCTCGACGAAAAAATGACCGCTCGTGCCCGGACATAAGACTCTCAGTCCCTGCTGAAACTGTTGCGGATAGACAACGAGCAGGTGCGTAACTACCTGTTTCCAAAAAGAACAGGGCTGAATCTCCCCCAGAAGGTACGTTTTTTGCGGGTGCCAGATGTGCGCCCAACGTGTAATTGACGCTGGTGTCATCGATGGGCTAATGTGGCCCCATCAAGAGGCGTCCATGCGTTCCCCTGTTGGTCCACTTCTTCAAGGAGGTACGCTATGCTGGCTGGCCGGTTAGTGCGGCTCATCGAGAAAAATTCAGAACAACTCTCTCGTGAGCTCAGTGAGAAGGTTTGGAATTCCCCCCGGTGCAGCGACCTGCACAAAGTTCCGCCAGACGAGCTTCAAGCCAGGACTCGTGAGATCTACCAGAATTTGAACAATTGGTTGATGGCCATGACCGAGGCCGAAATTGAACGCCGGTATACGGAGCTCGGCGCGCGCCGCGCCGCGCAAGGCGTGGCGTACAGCCATTTCCTCTGGGCCATTACCGCGACCAGGGAGCACATGGTCGCCTTTGTCGAACGCGAAGGATTGTCCGACAGTGCCGTAGAACTCCACGGGGAGTTAGAACTCATGCATGTCCTCGGTCAATTTTTTGACCGCGCGTTGTACTACACCGCCGTAGGATATGAACGGGAACGTACACGCATCGGGGCAAACCTCCGCAGGCGTAGGGACGATCATCAGAAAATTTCGCATAGATCCTGAGCCCCACGATCCTTCGCTGGTTATCCCCATGGGGCTCACCGCAGACAGGTGAGCCCGCAGTCTTCGCAAGAACAGCAACCAGCCACTCAAAACTCTCCCCTTGCCTTTAGCCTTTGTGGCAAGATAGTGCGGGCTCTGGCCATGCGATCGGAGCAATCCCAACTGCTGTGGTCCTGTAAGTACCTCTCGATCATCGTCCCCGCATTTAATGAAGAGCGGTTGATCACTCGCTGTATTGAGTCGATTTCCACCGCTCTCGCCCACAACGACAAACTTGATCTCACTGCGGAAGTCATCGTCGTCGACAACAATTCCAGCGACCGGACCGCCCAGTTGGCCAAACAGGCCGGTGCTCGTGTCGTGTTCGAACCGATCAATCAAATCGGCCGGGCTCGCAATGCCGGAGCGGCAGCGGCAACTGGAGACTGGTTGCTGTTCCTGGATGCCGACAGCCTGTTGAGTCCGGGGCTGCTGTCGGACATCTTGTCGATGATCGAAGCAGGGAAGCACGTAGGCTGTGGGAGCACGCTCGCCATGGATGAGTTGCCCTGGTGGGCAAACGGGATCTTTCACCTCTGGAGAGGGATGTCGATCCTGTTTGGATGGGCCGCCGGCGCGCTGATTGTCTGCCGCCACGACGCCTTCCGTGAGGTCGGCGGATTCCCCCAAGACCTCTATGCCCTCGAAGAAATCGAGCTCAGCAAACGGCTCAAAGCCTGGGGGCGGCCGCGCAATCTTCGATTCACCATTTTAGCGAAGCATCCGCTGGAAACGTCTTCGCGCAAGGTGACGCTCTATTCGCCATGGGAAATTGCCGTGCAAATTCTCCGCGTCTTCCTGCAGCGGCGGCGGACCCTCCGCGACAAGACGCTCCTGTCCGTGTGGTATGACGGGCGGCGGTAAGCCTTCGGCCTCGTTCTCTCTTCATTGACTTCGCCCGACCCGCCCTCCTAGAATTCAGCCATGGCGTCTTCTTTCGTCCATCTCCACCTTCACACCCAATTCAGCCTCCTTGACGGCGCCAACCAGATCGAACCGTTGGTGCGGCAAGTGAAGGCCTTCGGCCAGCCGGCCGTGGCCATGACCGACCACGGCAACATGTTTGGAGCAGTCGAGTTTTACCGGAAAGCCACGGATGCCGGCATCAAACCCATCATCGGATGTGAAGCCTATATGGCGATGGGCAGCCGCCACGCGAAAAAAGACAGCGGGCTCGCACACAACGACTACTATCACTTGATTCTCCTCGCCAGAAATCTGACCGGCTATCAGAATTTGATCAAGCTGGTCAGTAAAGGATATCTTGAGGGATTCTATTATAAGCCGCGAATAGATAAGGAACTTCTCAAGGCACATCACGACGGCATCATTGCCCTATCCGGCTGCCTCAGCGGCGAGATTCCCTACCTGATCGGTCAAAAAGATATGGCAGGGGCCATGGCGGTAGCCGGTGAGTTCCAGGAAATTTTCGGCAAGGATCACTTCTATTTAGAGGTGCAGGCAAACGGTCTCGACCACCAACGCGTTGCCAACGCCGGACTGATGGAGATCCACAAGAAGCTCAGGATCCCGCTTGCCGGCACGAACGACTGCCACTATCTCAAGAAAGATGACGCCCGCCCCCATGAACTGATGCTCTGCCTTCAGACCGGCAAGACGGTGAGCGACCCCAACCGGATGAAGTTCGACACGGACCAGCTCTATGTGAAATCGACGGAAGAAATTGCTCCGGCTTTCGTGGAATTTCCCGGCGCCGTCAGCAACACCTGCCGCATCGCCGACCATTGCGATTTGGAGCTGGCACTCAACAAGACCCATCTCCCCCAGTACAAAGTGCCGGAAGGCTTCACCAACCGAGAAGTCTATTTGGAACACCTGGCCGTGGCCGGGTTGAAAGAACGGCTCAAAGAGCGGCCCAGCAACAAACCGTCGACCTTGTACGAACAACGCCTGCGCGAAGAGCTAATGGTCATTTGTTCCATGGGGTTCGCCGGCTATTTTCTGATCGTGTGGGACATCATCCGATTCGCGCGCTCGCGGAACATCCCGGTCGGGCCCGGTCGTGGCTCCGCCGCCGGCAGCCTGGCGGCCTATGCCTTGCGCATTACGGATCTCGACCCGCTTGAGTACACATTGCTATTCGAACGGTTCCTCAATCCGGAACGGGTTTCCTTGCCGGATATCGACATGGACTTCTGCATGGATCGCCGTGGCGAAGTCATCGCCTACGTGGTGGACAAATACGGCGCAGACCATGTCGCGCAAATTATTACGTTCGGGACGCTCGGCGCCAAAGCCGCCATCCGCGACGTGGGTCGCGTACTGGAATTGCCCTATGCGGAAGCGGACAAGGTCGCCAAGCTGGTGCCGAATCAGCTGAATATCACCCTGCAAGAGGCTCTCGACCAGGAACCCCGCCTGCGCGAGCTGGTGGCTACGGACGCAAAGATCAAAGAGCTGATGGAGGTCGCGCAGTCGCTGGAGGGCTTGGCTCGCCACGCCTCGACTCATGCGGCCGGAGTCGTGATTTCCGAGGGACCACTGACCGATCATGTGCCGCTTTACAAAGGCGCCAACGACGAAATCGTCACGCAATATTCGATGGGTGACGTCGAGAAGATCGGCTTGGTGAAATTCGACTTCCTCGGCCTCAAGACATTGACGATGATCCGGCGGGCGGAAACATTGATCAATGAGGGCCGCCACGGCAAGCCTCCGCTGGTCGTCGATCAGCTGCCGTTCGACGACCATAAGACATTTGCGCTCCTCTCTTCCGGCAAGACCACCGGCATCTTCCAGCTCGAAAGCTCAGGAATGCGTGACTTGCTCGCCGGCTTCAAGCCGGACCGGTTCGAAGACATTATCGCCATTATCGCGCTCTACCGGCCCGGCCCGATGGATCTGATCCCCGACTTCATCAAGCGGAAACAGGGCAAGGTCCCCATCACGTATGAAATGTCGGAGTTGGAGCCGATTCTCAAAGACACCTACGGTGTCATCGTCTATCAGGAACAGGTGATGGCGATCGCCAACAAAGTGGCGGGCTTTTCGCTGGGACAAGCCGACATCCTCCGGCGTGCCATGGGGAAGAAGAAGCCGGAGGAAATGGAAAAACTCCGCCTCAAATTCATCGACGGCGCGACGCACAAACACATTCCCGACAAGAAAGCCGAAAAACTCTACGAGCTGATCCAGAAGTTCGCCGGTTACGGGTTTAACAAATCACACGCCGCCGCCTACGCCGTGCTCTGTTACCAGACCGCCTACTTGAAGTCCCATTACCCGACCGAATTCATGGCGGCCCTCATGACGACCGACATGGGGAATACCGACAAGATCATGGGATACTTCACAGAATGCCGCGATCTCGGCATCAAAGTGCTGGGACCGGACGTCAATGCCAGCCAGAAGAACTTTGCCGTCGTTGATGGCGCCATTCGGTTTGGTTTGGCGGCGATCAAGAATGTGGGCGAAGGCGCCGTTGAGTCCATCGTGGCGATCCGCCATGAGAGCGGCCCGTTTACCTCGTTTTTCGATTTCTGCCGACGCGTTGATCTCCACAAGGTCAATAAGCGCATGCTCGAAGGTTTGATCAAGGCGGGGGCCTTTGATTCGACCGGCGCCAAGCGCGCCCAATTGATGGCTGTCCTCGACCAGGCCATCGAAGACGGCGCCGCCGCGCAGCGAGAGCGGGAACTCGGGCAAACCAACATCTTTGGCGAGGAACTGTCCGGCCCCGACGCGTCGTCCGCCCCACCGCTTCCACCGCTTGCAGAATGGGACCAGACCCAGCGACTCAAGTATGAGCGCGAATTGACGGGCTTCTACATTTCTGCCCATCCGTTGAGCCGGTATGAAACCACGATCGGCGCCCTCTCCACCGCAACAACGGCCGGCCTTCCGGACTGCGCGGACGGCAAAGAGGTCAAACTCTGCGGCATCATCGCCTCGGTCAAATCGATGCTGACCAAGAAGGGTGATCGGATGGCCTATGTCACCCTCGAAGACTTGCAAGGCACGACCGAGATCATCGTATTCCCCGATCTGTTCAAAACGGCCGGCGACCTCGTTGCCCCGGAGCAGCTGGTTCGCATCACCGGGACAATCGATCGCGGCGACAAGGGCACGAAACTTCGCGGCAGCAAGATCGAACCCCTGGCAGAGGTCCAAAAACAGGCGGTGAAACGGGTGCAGATCCGGCTGACTGACCGGCCAGATATCCCAGACCAGCTTCTCCGTCTGCGCGATATCTTTCAACGGCATCCAGGCGGAACAACGGTCTGCCTGACGGTTCTGGTGGACGCAGTATTGGAAGCTGAGACGGCCCCTCTTCCAAACTGGACCGTTTCACCCAGCGAACATTTTGTCTCCGATATTGAAGAAGTGCTAGGCAAAGGGGCCCTGTCTTTGTTATCTTAGGCGGGCTATCTGAAAAGCTGGGTCCGGCCGGCTTTCTCTCCCGTCACGAGGTCTATGCGCGATTATCTTGAGTTTGAACAGCCCGTCCGCGAGATCGAAGAAAAGATCGAGAAGCTGTCCGCCGCAGCCGCAGGCGGGAAGGCTTCCGCGCAAACCGACCTAAGAAAACTTCGCGCCAAGCTCGCCGAAGTCGAACACGAACTCTATCAGCATCTGACCCCCTGGCAGCGGACTCAGCTCGCCCGGCACCCCCAACGCCCCAGTACACTCGACTATATCGGTGAATTGTGCCGAGACTTCCTGGAATTTCATGGGGACCGGTCGTTCGGCGACGACCGCGCTATCGTCGGAGGGTTTGCCCGGTTTAACGACCGCACCGTGATGATCATCGGACATCAAAAGGGGAAGACCCTCAAGGAGCGCATGCAGCGCAATTTCGGCATGCCCAAT
Organism: Nitrospira sp.; assembly: GCA_036277675.1. Lineage (GTDB taxonomy): Bacteria > Nitrospirota > Nitrospiria > Nitrospirales > Nitrospiraceae > Nitrospira_D. The sequence goes on from DASUMN010000126.1 coordinate 10,393, forward strand.
CCGGAAGGCTACCGGAAAGCCCTTCGTCTGATGAAACTGGCGGAAAAATTCAACCGACCGATCATCACCTTCATTGATACCCCCGGGGCCTATCCCGGGATCGGAGCGGAAGAGCGCGGACAGGCAGAAGCCATCGCGCGGAATCTGCTCGTGATGTCACGCTTGACCGTCCCAATCATTTCCATTGTCATCGGCGAAGGCGGGAGCGGCGGGGCATTGGCGCTTGGCGTGTCGGACCGCGTCTTGATGCTGGAACATTCCGTGTACTCGGTCATCTCGCCGGAAGGCTGCGCGGCGATCCTCTGGGACAACCCGCAAAAAGTCCAGGATGCCGCCTCCGCACTGAAGATGACGGCGAAGGATCTCCTCGAGTTCGGCGTCATTGACGACATCGTACCGGAGCCGATTGGCGGCGCCCATCGAGAGCCCAAAGCCGTTTGCACCCTGGTCGGGAAGTCCTTGACGAATCATCTCTTCGACCTGGCCGATCTGTCCGTGGCGCAACTCCTTGCCAACCGTGACCACAAATATCGCAAGATCGGCGCGGTCGG
>DASUMN010000127.1:0-8881 GCA_036277675.1 Nitrospira sp.
ACCTCTAGTTCCTCATTTCAGCGTCCAACGGTTTGCGGCAATCATCTAAGTCATTGTTTCATCAAGATTCAGGATGGTCGTTCTCAAGTGGCACATCGATCGCAAGGACTTTTCTAGCGGTCATCCTTGCGTATCGACCGAGATATCACGCGGCCTTCGGAGCGCCTTCCGGTGAAATGTACTCGTATGCATGGTGCTATCACGAGGAAGCTGGAGGGACCGCGATTAAGCTGACTTTCAACTAATGCCACGAATATCGAAGCGGTAAACCGTGGAACAGGAGGGTGTTTACATGCTCCCACAAAAACCGGGTTCTCTCTCGCGTTTAGTCGCCCTGGCTGGAATCTGGGTCCTTCTCCAAGCCTGCAGTGGCAATCTGCAGAAGGTCTCCTCCACCGTCGATCAGTCTTATCAATATCCAGAGACGAGCGAACTCACGACGTTGGTGAAAAATGCGACGGAGTTGGTCCGCACCAAGGGAGAAGCGGCGTTCAGCGAGTTTCGTGTCTCCGGCGGCCGCTGGCGCCAGGGAGAAAGCTATATCTTTGTGTTGGATTCCAAGGGGAATATGCTCGTGCATCCCGATCCCGACATGGAAGGCAAGAATGAGTTCGACCTGAAGGACATCAACGGTAAACCCATCGTCCGGGGGCTCCTCGGTGCTGCCATGACGTTTCCCAGCAAACCGGAGGGTTGGTACCACTACGAATGGCCTGTTCCAGGCGGGCTGCTCCCCCGATGGAAAAGCAGCTACGTCCGGCTCGTGACCGCGCCGTCCGGCAACCGCTACGTGGTCGGGAGCGGCACGTACAACGACCGCATGGAACGGCCCTTTGTTGTGGATCTCGTGAACGACGCCGTCGGCCGGATCGAGCAGCAGGGCACGGCGGCGTTTCCGCTCTTCCACGATCCGACCGGGCCCTTCATCGCCAAGGACGCGTATGTGTTCGTGTTCGATAGCAAGGGCATCGATCTCGTCAATCCGGGGTTCCCGAATCTGGAAGGCCGAAATCTGTTAGACCTGCAGGACGCCCACGGCAAGCCGTTGGTCCGGGAGATGTTCCGGGTGGTCCAAACCAGGGGGTCCGGCTGGGTCGACTATATGTGGCCGAAGCCGGGGGACAGCGTTTCCACGCAGAAGTCGGCCTATGTGAGCAAGGCGAAGATGGGAGACGAATGGGTCTTGGTAGGAAGTGGGGTCTACCTGGCCGATGCTCCCAAAGCCGTCCCGGCCGCCAAGAAGATGACCGCGCCGGAATTGATGACCCTGGTCCGAGACGCTGCAGCCGTCTTCGCACAGCGCGGCGAGCAGGCCTATGCCGAGTTTCGCACGAAGGGATCCAAGTGGTTCCATGACGATGTCTACTTCTTTGTCTGGTCGATGGACGCGACCAGGCTCTTCCATGCCGCGAGTCCAGCCGGTGAGGGGCGGAATGAACGTGACTTGAAAGACATCCAAGGACGGCCCATCGGCAAGATAATCCTGAACGCGGGTGGAAGTCCGACAGGCGAGGGATGGATCCACTATATGTATCCCGAGCCGGGAGGGCTCTTCCCGATGTGGAAGTCCAGTTTCATCAAGCGGGTGACGTTCCCCTCGGGGGAAGACCACATCATCGGCTGCGGCCTCTACAACATGCAGATGGACCGGGCCTTGATCACGGATGTCGTCGATCGTGCGGCGACCCTGGTCGCGGAACAGGGAAAGGACGCCTTCGGCCAATTGCGGGACCGAACGGGTCCCTTTGTCTTTATGGACACCTACGTGTTTGTCGAGAGTCCGGATGGCACCGAAGTAGTAAATCCGGGCCACCCCAGCCTGGAGGGAAAGAACCTTATGGACCTGAAGGACATCAAGGGGAATCCGGTGGTCAAGGATGAGATCGCCCTTGCCATGAAAGATGGCAGCGGCTGGGTGGACATCTACTGGTATAAGCCCGGACACAATACGCCCGCGCGTAAGCAGACCTTCGTGCGGAAAGTCCAATCGGGTCAGGAGACCTACATCGTCGGGGCGGGTATCTATGTGGAAGAGTAAGCCATCACCGCTGGAGGGCTACGGAAAGAGGACCGGGGCACACATCGCCTCGCATCCTGGAAAGGAGGTCCGTCATGGCGATGTACGTTGTGCTGGTGAATTTCACCGATCAGGGGGTCCGAAACATCAAGGACACGGTCAAGCGGGCGGATGCGGCCAAAGAGATGGCCAAGAAGTTTGGCGTGACGATTAAGGAGCTCTACTGGACGCTGGGAGGTTACGACGAGGTTGTGATCCTCGACTCGCCTGACGATGCATCCGTGGCGGCATTCCTGACGAGCCTCGGGGCCTTGGGGAACGTTCGCACCCAGACCTTGCGGGGGTTTTCCCGCGCAGAGATGAATGGGATCCTCGCGAAGATGAGTTAGGGTAGGGGTGCGAGGGATGTGGGACAGAGGACAAGCACGGCATCATGGCGTCACTGAGCGGTAAAGTCGCGATTGTCACCGGCTCCTCCAGCGGCATTGGTCGGGCGATTGCGGAGCGATTCGCCGACGATGGGGCGATCGTAGTCGTGAATTACGCCAAACACGCAGAGAAGGCTCAGGATGTCGTCACAGGCATTCAAGGCAAAGGAGGGAAAGCCGTCGCCGTGCAAGCCGATATGAGCCAAGTAGCCGAGGCGCGCCGTTTCGTGCTGGACACGTGCAAGCGATTCGGCCGCCTGGATATCTTGGTCAATAATGCGGGCAAGTATATGCCGAAGTTGCTGGTGGAGATGACCGAAGTGGAGTTCGACCAAATTATGGCCCTGCAAGCGAAAGGGCCCTATTTCGCCATGCAGGAAGCGGCCAAGGTGCTGAAAAACGGCGGGCGGATCGTGAACATCTCATCCGAACTGACGCACACGAATTGGGCCGGCGCGACGGCCCATCTCGGGAGTAAAGCGGCGCTTGAACAGTTTACAAAGGGGCTGGCCCAGGAGTTGGCCTCGCGAGGCATTACGGTAAATACCGTCGCCCCAGGGATTACGGACACGGGTGTGCTGACGGAGGAGTATCGTCAAATCGGGATTCAGATGTCTCCCTTCAAGCGCCTGGGGCTTCCGAAAGACATCGCGGATGTGGTGGCCTTCGTGGTGAGTGACGACGCGCGTTGGCTGACAGGGCAAATCCTTCATGCCGGCGGCGGCATGGTGATGTAGGAGAAGAACGGGACGGCAGAATGCCTCATCGGTCGCTTGTTCCCCGTGCGGCCATGAACGGGATGCGCGTAAGGCCGGGATAGGCAAGTAACTCTCGATGCAGACTGGCGTTCCCACGGGATGCGCTCCTTGCTTTGCCGGGGTTGGAGAGAGATCCATGGATCAGTTCCTGCGCGCAGCGATCGAAGAGGCCGAGCGCGGCCTCTCCGAGGGCGGCATCCCCATCGGCTCCGTCATCGTGCATTCCGACGCCATCGTAGGCCGCGGTCATAACCGCCGCGTCCAGAAGGGCAGCGTCATCCTCCACGGCGAAATGGACGCGCTCGAAAATGCAGGACGCCGATCCGCCGCCTTCTACCGCGAGTGCACCCTCTACACGACGCTATCACCGTGCGCCATGTGCAGCGGCGCCATTCTGCTCTACGGCATCCCACGGGTCGTCGTCGGCGAGAATCAGTCCTTCATGGGCGAGGAACAGTGGCTCTCATCCCGTGGCGTTCAGATCCAGGTCATCCAGGACCCGGCCTGCATCAAGCTCATGCGCGGGTTTGTAGCAAGCCATCCATCGCTCTGGGCCGAGGACATCGGCGCGTGAGCCCTAGCAGGCTGCGGACAAACTCACTTGGGCTCCTCAAGCCATCGCACATCTCGATGTGTGAGGCGACGCCAAACAACCCTGCAGGATGCTCAACATGGCCGTCCAGCGAGGCCGCAGCGAGCGAAGAGGCGAATCGTACTCTGTGCCGTACGGTGAGCCTCTGAGCGACGCGAGAACACCGCTGGCGGACGTTTTCAGCATCCTGCTAGCCGATGGATCATGGTCGGGAAGTTTCCGGGGACTCGGGACAGCGGTAGCCGGTTCACAAGGAGAGGGAGGCGGTCATGCGGCGCCTTGTCATGCCAGTGCAGTTCTTTCCGGCTGAAGGTGTAACGCCGGCTGCAGAACTTGCGCTTCGCGTTGGCCCCATCCTGCTTCTCGTCATTTCCCTGAGGCAATTGGCAACAATGTCTCGAATTACCACGGCCTAAAATACCCCATCGATCAGCCATCCTCTCCATCTCTACCACTGGACGAGTCCCTAACCTCTTGTCATTGCGCTCATATTTGCTCTTTCTACCCTCTCAGCCATCGTGGCATTGGGGATGCTCTGGTTTCTTGTCGCGGCCAAACGCAAGAGAACGTCATCGGTTCTTGAGCAGAGGAGGAAGGAAATCATGCTGTCTGTAGAAGACTTTCGCACCCAGCTGTTGAGGCAACGCCGCGATCTGTTTCGTCAGGCCGCGCAGACTGAGGAGGATCTGCTCTGGCTCGAAACGGATTTAGAACGAGAAGCGATCGAGCGGAGGACAGGCAGAAACGATGATCCGATTGCTCGATCGGCTGGATGAACGGGAAAAGAGGGAAATCGAAGCTATTGACCTCGCTCTGATTAGAATCGAGACCGGTTCATACGGACGTTGTCAGGGTTGCGGCAAAGACATCCCTGTGGCTCGACTGCAGGCCTTGCCCACGGCGACGACCTGCCTGCTCTGCAGCCAGGCGAGCGAGACGTTGAAGGGATAGGATTCGTTAATCATGGCATTCCGTTCGGTGAAGGCAGGCCTGCGCAATGAACAGATCGCCTTGCCGGTACTCCGATACGAGAGCGCCACCTCGGTCGAACAGGCGTTGCTGAAGCGCCGGTCCGTCAGGGAGTTTCGGGACGTGCCGTTGGCCCTCGTTGATCTCGGCCAACTCCTCTGGGCTGCGCAAGGCCTCACCGATCGCAGTGGGTTCCGGACCGCGCTATCGGCGGGGGCTTTATACCCCTTGGAGGTGTACGTAGTGGCAGGGAATATCCAGGAACTCCCCTCCGGCCTCTATCACTACATCCCCAGTTGGCATGCGCTTCGTCGGATCGCCGACTGGGACAAACGCCAAGCGCTCGCTCGTGCCGCCTATGACCAGCCTTCCATCACGGAGGCACCCGCGATCCTGGCTTTGTGCGCCGTCTATGAGCGGGTGACGGGATAGTACGGCGATCGAGGGCTCGGTATGTCCACATGTAAGTAGGCGCGCCATTGGTTTGAGGCCAAGGAATATCGGCATGAATCCTTTTCTGAGATTGTGGCTCATAAGGGGCATCTCACAATTCAGCAAGGAGGAGCTGTATGCCTGTGGTCAACGTCTCAAAATCATTCGTCGCCCAAAAGCAGCGACAAGTCGATCGCTGCCATCGCTGCGGCGGGCTTATGATTCAGGAGAATGTGTTCGAGATTGGTTCATTCGATTGGCACTGTGTAAGTTGCGGCGAGCGGATCGATCCCGTCATTCTCGCTCATCGTCAGGCACAAGGTCCGAAAGATCTCGCACGCGACGAAGCCGAGAAACTGTTCATCGGTCACGGCAAGCGCCGCCTGAACTAAACCTTCCTTCTTGGAATCGGGGGCGTCACAGCCCCCATCCAATTCACACCGAACGCCGGTCTCCACACGCAGGCAGCCTATTAACAGACAGTCTGTTGTCCCGGAGGGGTGGACTCGTCATGCGGATCAGGCTCTATCATCCCTTGGGCCGCCTTCTAAAGACGCAGTGGCTCGACAACGATGTATGGTGTTCAAGACGACCGAGGGGCGTGGCGTTCGATTCGATCGCCCCCATTGATTGAGAGGACTCCGATGCCGACCAAAGAAGAGTTGCTCGCAAGGGCCCAGAAACCGGCCGAGGAGTCTCGGAGGCTCCATGCTTTCTACAAGGGGAAAATTCAGACGTTCCCCAAATGTCCCATCCGCAGTCTCGACGACTTCGCCTTATGGTACACACCGGGGGTTGCGGCTCCCTGTCGCGATATTCAGAAGACGTCCGGCCTCGTGTACGACCTCACGAACAAGGCCAACAGCATTGCGGTCGTATCAGACGGGACAAGAGTGTTGGGTTTGGGCGACATCGGGCCGGAGGCCGGCTTGCCGGTCATGGAGGGCAAGGCCTTGTTGTTCAAGTATCTGGGTGGGGTGGATGCCGTACCGATCTGCTTGGGGACGAAGGACCCTCAGGAGATTGTCCGAACCGTCAAACTGCTGGAACCGTCGTTCGGCGGCATCAACCTTGAAGACATCGCGATGCCGAAGTGTTTTCGTGTCCTTGAAGACGCACGCCGCGTCTGCTCGATTCCTGTCTGGCACGACGATCAACAAGGAACCGGCACAGTCCTGGTGGCGGCGCTGATCAATGCGCTGAAGATCGTCGACAAGCCGATCGACAAGATCCGTATCGCCATGATCGGCATGGGCGCGGCCAATGTGCCCACCTATCGATTCTTGAAGACGAGGGGAGCAGCCCCGGCGTCGATTGTGGCGTGCGACCTGGGAGGCACTCTTGGAACTCACCGCACCGACTATCGGGACAATACTGAATTCGCTGAACAATGGAAGGTTTGTCGGGAAACGAACAGGGAGGGGCGCCGGGGTGGGATTCCTGAGACACTACGAGGCGCGGACGTCTGTATCGCCTTCGCAGCAGGAGGAATTATCAAACCGGAATGGATCACGACCATGGCTAAGGATGCCATCGTGTTTGCCTGCGCCAATCCGGTTCCGGAGATCTGGCCGTGGGAAGCGAAAGAAGCCGGGGCCAGAATTGTGGCAACCGGCCGAAGCGATTTCCCGAACCAAGTGAACAACTCCCTGGTATTTCCAGGCATCTTCCGAGGCACGTTGGATGTGCGCGCGCGCACCATCTCGGACGAGATGGCGATCGCAGCCGCGATGGAATTGGCGACCTGCGCCGAAGCAAGAGGCATCAGCGAGGACAATATCATCTGTACCATGGACGAATGGGAGGTGGTGCCGCGCATTGCCGCCGCCACTGCCCTCAAGGCGCAAGAGCAGGGGTTGGCTCAGCTGAGTCGGACGAACGTGCAGGTGATGGAGGGAGCAGCCGAACGAATCAGACAGGTCAGGGAAACAGTTCGTCTCGTGATGAAGGAAGGGGGCATTGTGCCACCGCCAACCTAATGTGGGGGCATCCTGCCTCCGTTAAGCAATCAATTCCACAAGCGAATGGGGTTCGGGAGGTCATGCAACTCAAGTAGAGCTCATGACACGGATGGCCTGGCGTCGAACAAGAGCACCTCCTCAATAGGTGGTCGAGAGGGTGTGCTGTAGTGCCCTCTTTTGCCCCGAGCACTCCATCAATCTGTGGCAGCTCTCACCACACCCTAATGCTTCGCTTTTCCGGCCAAACGCCAGAAGTAGACCAGTTATCGTGATTTTCCTTACTCAATGAGGTTGTGGAGGGAGAGGTACGCTGGTTGCGTATACCGAAGAGCGTCGAACAACGACAAGGCCGGTTGAGGGGTGACGGGCTCGTACATTCGAAGCGGACGATAGCCAAGTTGGAACGCGATTGGCTTGACAGGTGCGCTGTGCGGTGTGGCCCATGACCACCGACGGCAAGGATGATTGGTCGGACGAGCGAAGGGGGGAGCGCTACGAATGTTGGGATGGGCTGGTATGTGGTCAAGAAGAACGGCAGGGCAATAGAAGGACTACGCGGTTTACGTGTCGAACATGGAGGTAGACCAATGATGATCAGATCGTTTTCAAGTCTCAGACTAGCCGCGTATGTTGCCGTGGCAGGGATTATGCTGTTGAGTGCAGGAACGATCACCGCATGTGCGCAATCTCAGAGGATGGGCGCCCCACCATCGAAGGTGGAGATCACCATTAAAGACCGGCAGCACGGGTATCAGACTGTAGGTGTGACCCATCCGTCGCAAGACACGATCATCGTGGTTCGGAACGAGGATACCGTCACCCATGGGTTCGCCTCGAAGCTGTTTAGGGATATCGATGTCCAGGTGGAGAACGGCAAGGAGGTGAAGGGGAAAAATTTCCGGTCGTTCCATGTGGAGCCAGGACACATCATGACGCTCCGCTTTTCGACGGCACCGACGAAATTGAGCCGCAACGTTGAAGCCGAGAGTGTGCGTTGGGCAATTTGGTGCGACATACACCCAGAAGTCCGGGGGGAATTGTATGTTATAGAAACGAGGGGCGAGCTCGGCGGCGATTGATTACATCTGAGCAACAGTCCAAGGTCTCGCGCCATGAAGAAACGCGCTAGGCTTTCCCATCTTGCCCGTGATCCAGTGACTGCGGGCTTAGTTAGTGGCCTGGACCACGAGTGGCATCTAAGATGCACAACGGTCTCTCCATGACCGATCAACCAGGCGGTGCCCTATGCCCGAAGTAACGGACCAAATCATGCAAGTCATCCGTTCGCCCGGATTGTCGCTCAAGGAGGTGCCCATGCGACCACAATCATCCCTCGTGTTCTCCTTGGCCCTCTTCGTGGCAGCGGGAACACTTGCCGTCACCGGACCAGCCTCCGCTGACGAAAAGGAGAAGAACGGCAAGGCGGAGATGGCCGCAGCAGCCAAGGTGACGATCGAGCAAGCGATCAAAACGGTTTCGGCTAAGGTTGCGGGGAAGGTCATCGAAGCCGAGCTTGAGAAGAAGCACAACAAGCTCGTCTGGGAAGTCGAGGTCATCACACCAGAGAATAAGACGATAGAGGTCCACGTCGACGCCAACACCGGCGCCGTGATCGCCGTGGAAGAACAAGATTTTACGCCGGCAAATTTCTAATAAGATGAGATGAAACGTTTCGTAAAGAGCCGAGAGCGCGAGACCATCGGAGCTGCGTCCAGACGATGCAT
>DASUMN010000128.1:0-3463 GCA_036277675.1 Nitrospira sp.
TCCCGTTGCTGCGCCCATCGATCGCGGCCGGCACCGCGCTGGTGATTCTCTATGTCGTTTCCGATTTCGGCGCCGTGTCTCTGCTCCGCTACCAAACGTTAACCTATGCCGTGTACCAGCAAATGACCGGCCGGTCCGACAATACCGCCGCAAGCATTCTGAGCATCCTCTTGGTGGCGCTCGCGCTGGTGTTTCTCTTGACGGAGCGATGGTTCCGCCACAAGAGCCGGTTCTATCAAACGACGGGGCGCTATCGGACACCGCAGCGCATGTCCTGCGATTGGCTCACCACAATCTGGGTCACGGCCTATCTTGCCGCCGTCGTCGGCACCTCCTTCGGCATTCCAGCCTCTCTGCTCATCCAATGGAGCCTCTCTCCAGAGGCTCAGGCGATTGTGGACACTCGGTTCTTCGGCTTTATATGGAACAGCGCCGTACTATCGACTCTCGCCGCCACCGCCGGTGTGACGATCGGCCTTCCGATGGCCTACCTTGCCAGCCGAAAACCAACGTGGCTGAATCTCGGCTGTCTGCAGGCCGCTTATGCCGGTTATGTACTGCCGGGGCCGGTGGCAGCACTGGCTGTCTTGGTCCTCGTGCTCAACCTGATGCCGTTCTTGTACGGCACCGCCATCGTCCTCGTCATCGCCTATGTGCTGCATTTTCTTCCGGTGGGACTGCAATCGCTTGAGCCGGCGCTGCAGCAAATCACCCCCAACCTGGAAGAAGCAGCCCGCACGCTGGGAATCGGCGTCCGGGACACCTGGCGCCGCGTGACACTCCCGCTGATCCGCAACGGGTTCATCGCCGCCTGGGTCCTGATATTCCTACAGACCATGAAGGAACTGCCGGCCACGTTGCTGCTGCGGCCGGTGGGTTTCGACACGCTGGCAATTCGCGTCTGGCAGGAAGCCAGCGAAGAATATTATCAATTGGCGGCGCCGTCCGCGCTGTTGATCGTGCTGGTGGGTCTGCCGGCTCTGGCGCTGCTCCTTTCGCGCGACTGGCGCGCGGCATAGGTTGAGAATGGCTACCGATTCACAGTCACCCCGTGCGAAAACTGAGCGGCTCGGCAGCCAGGCCGACTTGTATATGCCTGCGTCTCCGATCTTGGAGCTGCGGTCCGTCTCCTGTGCCTATGAACCAACCCGACCGGCTATCCGCAATATCTCGTTCTCAGCGCGGGAAGGTGAAATCCTCTGCCTGCTCGGGCCGTCCGGCTGCGGCAAGACGACCATTCTCCGGGCCATTGCCGGCTTTGAGCCGGTACGGTCGGGAGAAATCTTCCTGTCGGGCCGCCTGGTATCTTCATCCTCCGATACCATTCCAACGGAGGAACGGCGAATCGGTATGGTCTTTCAAGAATATGCCCTCTTCCCCCACCTGCGCGCCGCCGACAACATCGCCTTCGGTCTCGGCCACCTCGCTCGACCTGAACGCGAACGGCGAATTCAAGAAATGTTGCAACTCACCGGCCTGGAAGGGTTGGACCGTCGATACCCGCACGAACTGTCGGGCGGGCAGCAGCAGCGTGTCGCGCTTGCGCGGGCCTTGGTACAGAATCCGGTCGTGCTGCTCTTGGACGAGCCCTTCAGCAATCTCGACCCCGATATGGCCGGGCGGATGCGACAGGATCTCCTCGCGTTGTTGCGCCGGATGAAGATCACGGCCATCCTCGTCACCCACGATCATGACGAAGCTTTCGCCATGGCCGATCGGATTGCCGTGCTGAACCACGGGGTGTTGGAACAATTGGACAGACCCGAGATGATTTACCATCTTCCCGCCACGCCCTTCGTCGCGGATTTCGTCGGACAAGCCGACTTCGTCACCGGCCGCATCCAGCACGGCCTTGTCCATACGGAATTGGGAGAGTTTCCCAACACGCTCGGCAGCGCCGAGGGAACCTCCGTCGTCGTCATGATCCGCCCCGACGATGTACACCTCGCACCCAACACGTCGGCCGAACCACGGATCGTCTCACGGCAGTTCAGAGGATCGGAAAATCTATATGCCGTCCGGCTCAGTTCCGGCCAAATCGTGCACAGCAGCGAACGTTCGACCAGCGTGTATCAAGAAGGAACAGCCGTCGAGGTGCGGGTCGCGGCGACGCACACGGTGCTGTTCGCAGCCGATTCGCTCTCCCCTCAAACGGGCGGAGACACAGACTCTCCGGCCTCTCGCGCCGGAACGGGGCCGGATTGAATTTTCCTGTTGACACAGCTGAACACCGGATGGTATTGAGAAGCATTATCAAGATTCGAGACAAGAGAGCCTGGTCATGGATGCGCTGAAAGATATCATCGATTATGGGGTCATCGGCCTGCTGCTCGCCCTCAGTGTATGGGCGGTGGCGGTCGCCGTCGAACGATGGCAGTTTTATCGGCGCATCGACCCCGCGCACTATCCCAACAAGCACCTATTCGAGATTGCCCTGACCAAACGGCTGGTGGTGATCGGAACAGTGGCCGCCAATGCTCCGTACATCGGACTCTTAGGGACGGTCCTCGGCATCATGCTGACCTTCCACACCATGGGAACCTCCAAGACGATCGCCGTCAGCTCCATCATGGTCGGCCTGAGCCTGGCGCTCAAGGCCACGGCCGTGGGGTTGCTGGTGGCCATCCCCTGCGTGGTCATGAACAACGCGCTCCGGCGGCGTGTCACCGAACTTCTGACGCTGTACCAGGCACAACACCAACATGGAGCGTGAACTGAACCAAATCAACGTCATCCCCCTGGTTGACGTCATGCTGGTCCTGTTGGTGATCGTCCTCACGACAGCCACCTTCATCAGCACCGGCCAGATCCCTGTGGATTTGGCCAAAGCCACCGAAGCCGGGGATCGCAAAGACGTGCCGGTCGTCATTACGCTGACGGCGGAAGGGCAGATGTATCTGAACGACTCAGCCGTCCCGGAAAACGGCTTGCGGATCGTGCTCGAATCACATCCCCGGGAATCGCTGGTCGTCGTCCGCGCCGACAAGGTCACGGTCTTGGAACGATTCGTCCAGGTGGTCGATGAAGTGCGCGGTCTTGGCTTCGGACAAGTCAGCTTGGAAGTGGTGAAATCGTGACGACTCTTTCTCATAACTGTCCGAATACCGCACGCCGGCACAAGCAGGGCTGGATCTACTCTGTGCTGTTCCATACGATGATGGGAACCGGCGCGTTTGCGCTGGCGTCGAGCTTGACGCCGTCGTTTGAACCGGACTCCTTCAAATGGAATGTCGCGCTGGTGCAATCTTCAGCCCCTCAACCGGCAATAGCCCCTGTCCCGGACGTCAAGCCGCACCCCAAACAGATTCAGCCGGTCGTGAAACCCGTTCAGCGGCAGGTCGTGCAACCGGTTGAAGACATCACCCCGGTCAATCGCACGGCTTCGACGTTCATTCCCCAAGCCGTTCAGCGCGAGGAAGTCAGTGAGCCGGTCGTGCCGCAGGACACGATCGTTCCGGAACCG
>DASUMN010000129.1:0-2795 GCA_036277675.1 Nitrospira sp.
CGCTGTAAAACCGTCGTCGAGCCCTATCTGTCGCCGCAGTGGTTCGTCAAGATTCAACCACTCGCCGCCCCGGCCATTCAAGCGGTCGAAGATGGACGGATCCGCATTGTTCCGGAAAGCTGGGTCAATAATTACCTCGGCTGGATGCGGGAGATCAAAGATTGGTGCATCTCACGGCAAATCTGGTGGGGACACCAGATTCCAGCCTGGTACTGCCTGGCCTGTAACGATCGCCAGATCCTCACCGCAGATCATCGGACGACTATCTTGCAAGGTGCCATACCGATCGTGTCCAAATCGGCCCCTGTCGAATGTCCCGGCTGCGGCAGCCGCAACTTATTACGCGATCCAGATGTCCTCGATACCTGGTTCTCGTCCGCACTCTGGCCGTTCACAACCCTCGGATGGCCGAATCAGACACCTGAACTGAAGACGTATTACCCAACATCCACGCTGGTGACAGGACTGGATATTCTGTTCTTCTGGGTCGCACGCATGATCATGATGGGTTTGAAGTTCATGGGGGATGTGCCCTTCAAGGACGTCTATATCCATGCCCTGGTTCGCGATGCCGAAGGCCAGAAGATGAGCAAGTCTAAAGGCAACGTGATCGATCCGCTGCACGTCATGGATCAATTCGGCACCGATGCGCTTCGGTTCACACTCGCTTCCATGGCCTCACCGGGACGCGATATCAAGCTGGCGGAAGAACGGATCGAGGGTTACCGCAATTTTGCCAACAAAATTTGGAACGTCGCCCGATTCGCGTTGATGTACCTTAACGGCCCTCGTGCTCCCATCCCGCCGGCACAACGGACATTCCCCGATCAATGGATCATGAGCCGCCTCAACCACACAATCCGTGCCGTCACGGCGGAGCTGGAATCGTACCGATTCGACCGCGCGTCCACTGCCCTCTATCATTTCGTCTGGCGCGAGTACTGTGACTGGTATGTGGAATTGATCAAACCGGTCCTCCAAACGCCCGACCATCCGGATGGGACAAGTACGAGACATACACTGGTCGAAACTCTGGAGACGACCATGCGGCTGCTTCATCCGTTCATGCCATTCATCACAGAGGAAATTTGGCAGACGATCCCCCATCATGGTGAGAGCATCGTCGTACAGCAGTATCCAACCTTTGATCAGACGTGGACGGCCCCTGAGGCAGAGCAACAGTTCACGCTGCTGGAACAGACGGTCGGTCTGGTTCGCACCGGCCGAGTCCTCCTGAATTATCCGCCAGGACAGCAGATCTCGTTTCACGTCGGACACAACGATCCCGATAGACAACACCGGCTCCAGCAGTTGCAGCCGCATCTGGCTCATCTCAGCAGAGGCACAGCTGAAGTGAAGTCGGCAACAGAATGGCCTGCAGGACAACTGCTTCGTCTCGTGACAGAAGGCCTGTCGGTCGGCCTCGTCGTGTCCGGTGACGTCGACCTCAAGAAAGCGATTGACCGTCTGGCCAAACAACTCGCCGAGACCGACAAGGAATCGCAGCGGCTCGACGGGAAACTGAAGAATGCAGAATTTGTCTCGAAAGCGCCCCCGGAGGTGATCGTCGAACATCAAGCGCGGGTACACACCCTGTCTCGTGACCGCGCATTACTGGCGAGCAGTGAAGCACAACTGCGCGCCATGCTGGGGACGTGACCAGTGGCTAGGCTCCCTTCCGCAGAGATCCGCCGCGCCGTACGGCTTGGACTCGAAGAAGATCTTGGCCAAGGCGACGTCACCACCTCCGCTCTGTTCTCAAAACCAGCTCCGGCTCGTGCCACGATCGTCGCACAGCAGCCGCTGATCGTGGCGGGAATGGCCGCAGCCGTGCAAACCTTTCTCATCGTTGATCCCACACTCACCCTCACAGTCGTCCGGCATGACGGTGAGCCGGCCAAGAATGGCAAGCCGATTCTGCATGTGGACGGGGACGGACGATCCATCTTGCAGGCGGAACGGGTTGCGCTGAACTTCCTCCAACATTTGTCTGGCATCGCCACGCTCACACACCGATTTTGCACGGCCGTCAAAGGATATAAGGCCCGCATATTGGATACACGAAAGACACTCCCCGGCTGGCGCGCCCTTCAAAAATGGGCAGTCGCACTCGGCGGCGGGGTCAATCATCGACTGTCGCTCGGCGACGGCGTGCTGATTAAGGACAATCATCTGGCACTTCTCCGCCAAGGTAAACAGGCCGTCCGATCCGCCTGCCGCTTGGCAAAGGCAACCGCAACAGACTCCATGCCCATCATCGTTGAAGCCGAATCCCTTGCTGAAGTTCGGCAGGCACTGGCGGGAAACGCCGACATCATTCTGCTGGATAATATGACTCCCACCATGGTGCGCCGGTCCGTCACCCTCATCAACGGCCGCGCCACGGTGGAAGTATCGGGTGGGATTACCTTGAAGAACGTTCGCGCCATGGCCGCGGCCGGTGCTGATCGCATCTCAGTCGGCGCACTCACTCACTCAGCCCCGGCGGCATCGTTAAGTCTGGTCATCGCTCCGGCACGGAACCAACCGCGCCGGCCTGGCTGACCATGCGCTCCTCTGCTCCCCTGACGCTCGTTCATATCCGCAGCACCCTGGCGACAAAGTCCTTCGGCCAACAGCTGTACGTGCATCAGGAACTTGGCTCGACCAATTCCGAAGCGGTGTTGTTGGCTCAAGCCGGCGCCCAGCATGGCACTGTGGTTGTGGCCGAATATCAATCAGCCGGACGAGGCCGACGGTCACGTCACTGGTATTCCCCCCCCAATACCAACCTCTATTGTTCCGTCATCGTCCGG
>DASUMN010000130.1:0-8751 GCA_036277675.1 Nitrospira sp.
GATCCTGGTCGGCGGGCTCTTGGTTTACAAGAACACCTAGTAAAAACCGCCGCTGTTCAGTAACCGTTTGTTCTGTGCACTGCCACTCGGTGCAGTGTCTCGTGATGTGTGCGATGAAGCTGTCATTTCGAGATACGTGGCTGAGAAAGTGTGTGTGTGTCTCCTGATCCCCCCACTCATTCCTTTCAGGATCTTCCATTAATTGTCATATAGTTCGATAGAACTCGACCTGTGTCTCGCCAAGGCCGGTCGTGAATACTAACTGCGCCCATTTTAGATATCACTGCCAGTATCAGGGAGTGTGTGAAGAGGGATCAGGGTAACTCGGGGTGCTGAGGGAGTGCAGGTGTCGCCGGGCTTATTCTTGAATGGCCTTCGCCCGCTTTTGCAGATACGCATTGCGGACCGCGCTGTAGAGATCGACCGTAGATTCCTCCACACCCTGGAATTTTTCCAGGTTCAGCGAGCGATCATTGACGACTTCAGTCACTTTTGCCGTGAACAGGATAAGAGACGTCGTGGTACGGTTTTGATGAGGAATGGCCGAAGGAATGTCGCCGATCTCGATCACAGGGAGAGCCAGCCAGTAAATAGGGTTCAAGAAGATATCCCCCAGATATCCGACAAAGTCTCGAACCGTAAAGGGTGGATACAGCGGCAGGACAAGATATGGACCAGGCTTGACGCCATAGAATCCAAGTGTTTGTCCCAAATCCTCTTCGGGCGTCTTCAGGTCGAGATCGCTCGCCCAATCGATAAATCCAGCCACACCGGCCGTGGTATTCACGAGAAAGCGGCCGGCTTCAATTCCGGCTCCGCGGAATTTGCCCTGCAAGACGTTATTGACGAACCGCGGGACAAATCGTGCGTTATAAAAAAAATTGCTCACTCCAATTTGAACCGGATTCGGCATGACAAAGTCATAGCCTTTTGCCACCGGTTTGAGAATCCACCGGTCGAGCTGCCGGTTGAATTCAAAAATCTTCGTGTTGAGCGGTTCCCAGGGATCGTATTCGTCGAGCTGAACCTCCCCTGTTTTCGCGAAGGGGTCGAATGGTTCTTCCGGGGAATTGTCGCCAGCCGCCGTTGAGGGTGAAGCGGGAGCAGCAGCCACAACAATTGGGGACGATGCAGTGACTTCGCTGACGGGAAAGCTCACAAGATCTGCTGAGATGGCGTGAGTGGGGTCACCGGAAAATGTTAGTAGCGCGACAGTAAGAGCTAGCCCTCCTACTCGTCGATTAAACTGGATTGCCACCTCGTCTATCCTGGCCATCATTCCTCTTCGTGGTGTCTCTGTTGGCTCAACTCCTGCCGTCAAGCGAGTGCGCACTGTATCAAAAGGCCGATCCCGTGGCCAACAATTATTTCTGCCGACTCGCCGCCGCGACCCTTGTTGGCACGATGCGGCCAGGGTTTTGCTAGGGAATGAACATTGCAGCAGCACAATGTTTGGCGGGAATCTCTAACAAGGAGATGAGGCGATGAAAGCTGTGGTCGGTATTGACGGATCGAAGTACGGAGAATGGGCGGTCGAATGGTTGGCGGAACTTCCGTTCCGCACCGTGCCGAGGGTGGTCGGGGTGCACGGTCTCGATCTCCAGTCGGAGCCGGCGCCGTTCTTGACGCATCCATCCATCAGCGGATTCGAGCCGGATACGGGAGAGGCGACGCATTTTCTGGAGTCTCGAGCTCAGCGCGTGGTGACGGAGACGCAGCAACGCCTCAAAGCCCTCGGATTAAAGGGCTCCGTTCGTGTAGAGAAAGAAGCCATTGCGAACGCGCTGCTCAAACATGCGGGAAACAATGGATTGCTGGTGGTGGGCAGTCGAGGACTGAATGCGCTGGATCGCTTTATGATGGGCAGTGTGTCTACTGCGGTCACGCTCCATGCTTCCTGTCCCGTGTTGGTGGTGAAGGAGCCGGCGAAGCCGATTCGACGGATCTTATTCGCAACAGACGGCTCTCCTGCATCGGAGAAGGCGCGGCAGTTCCTCACCAAGCATTTTCAAGTCAAGACGAATGCAGAACCGGTCGTCATTCTGTTGGTGCATGTCATGCCGTTCCTCCGTTATGTGGCCGTGAAGGAAGCAGGAGAGAAATTGCTCGCACAAGAAACGGCCAAACTTGCAAAGGCCGGGTATCGTGTCAGGGAGTTTCCATGTGTAGGCTCTGCAGGCGATGAGATTATAAAAATAGTGGGTCGGGAACAACCAGATTTGATCGTCATCGGAGCGAAGGGGCGTAGCGCGGTGACGCGGTTCCTCCAAGGCAGCGTCTCCATCAAGATTGTGCAGCGGAGCGATTGCTCTGTCTTGGTTGTACGATAAGGGAGGCGTACCCTCCACAGACAACGCAGGAAAAGAAACGGCCATGCCCGTATACAGGGTCATGGCCATCGTTCTTTTTGCCGACACAGGTTAGGCGTACTTTTTATACACGACCAGCCCGCCGACCAGAAGAATGAACATCACACCGATAAACATCCCTAGCATATCCATAGCATGACTCCTTTTGTTTGATGATGACCTCGCCCTTGCATGAAGGAGTGAGCAACTCTCGTGCTCACGTACAGCAATTCGCTGATGCTGCAAACGCTTAAGAATGAACGTACTTTTCAGGTCGCGTATTCAGGCGAAGTCAGCGGCAGAGGAGAATCTCCCCAGCCACGTCCAATTCTTTTGACAGCTTGAGTAGATCAGGATCGGCTATCCCAACCGTTCACGTCCATGAGCGGTGGTCAGATCCTGGACCGGGCCAAG
This sequence comes from Nitrospira sp., assembly GCA_036277675.1. Lineage (GTDB taxonomy): Bacteria > Nitrospirota > Nitrospiria > Nitrospirales > Nitrospiraceae > Nitrospira_D. Next base: position 2,763 of record DASUMN010000130.1, read on the forward strand.
GGGGACGATGCCGGTCGGGTTGATTTCGTGGTGGGTGAGGTAGTAGTGCCGCTTGATGTGATCGAAGTTCACGGTGCCGGCAATGCCGTCGATTTGATAGAGGTCTCTCAGATAACCGAAGAGGTGTGGATAATCGACGATGCGCCTGAGGTTGCACTTGAAATGGCCGTGATACACGGCGTCGAATCGAATTAACGTGACGAACAACCGCCAATCCGTTTCGATACAGTCTTTGCCGAAGAGATATCGCCGGGTCGCAAGACGCGCGTCGAGCTGATCCAGCGCCTCAAACAGCCGGAGGACCGCCCGCTCATAGGCTCGTTGCGATGTGGCGAATCCTGCCCGATAGACTCCATCGTTCACGTTCTCGTAGACGAAGCGGTTAAGCTCGTCGATTTCCCGGCGAAGGGCTTCCGGATACAAGTCGAGCGGACTGTCTGTGAAACGATTGAACTCGCCGTTGAAGATTCTCATTACATCGTCGTCGGAGTTGGTGACGATGCGTTTGGTGACGGTATCCCACAGCACGGGGACGGTCACGCGTCCTCGATAATGCGGATCGGTCGCTTCATAGGCCTCGCGGAGAAAGCGGAATCCATTGATGGGATCGAGCGAATGGCCGGCCCCTTCCCGAAATGCCCAACCCTGTTCGTCACGAATCGGATCCACGACAGTCATGCCGATGACCCCTTCGAGCCGCTTGAGCTTGCGCACGATGATCGTGCGATGCGCCCAAGGACAGGCCCACGAAACGTACAGGTGATAGCGTCCGGCTTCGGCCGGATAACCTGAGCCACCGTCGGCGGTGACCCACTCTCGGAACGCATCCGCTTGACGTGTGAACTCACCGGCCGGTGACTGCTCGCTGGGGAACTGCGCCCGGATGTCCATCGCCAACCGCTCCCTTCGGTCCGCCAGTATCGCATATCGGTGAACGGATGACGAAGAGCCTTTCAGGTTCGTCTGTTGCATTTCGCCACGGCTCGAGTTCGAGACCGTGGCAAAAGGCCACGAAAGTCCCAATACCTATCAACAAAACCGCCGAAACCGTGCGTCTTACGGGGCACGTCACATGCTGAGGATACGCAGAGAGGGATGGGTGTGCACTGATGACTGCACTGGAAACCTCAAACTCGGGGCTCACGGGCGGTATTTGATGAAACGCCACACAAGAGAAATGGCGAGTCGTGGGATGGTGCTGGGTGCTGCGGTGTGCGTGATGGTGGCAGGGCTGATGGCCTGTGAGGACAAGGCCCGCCAGGTCCCCCCTCCCGAACCGGTGTCACCTCCCGCTCAGTCCGGGCATGTTCGCCTGACATCCGAGGAATCAGCCCGGCTAGCGCTCCAGCTGGCGCCGGTCGGTCGGGGGCAACTGCTCATTCACCGTGAATTTCCCGCAACGGTTCAAGCCGATGAAAACGAATTGGCCGAAGTAACCACCCTGATCCGCGGCCGTGTCGTGAAAGTGTCCGTGGATGTCGGTCAGGATGTGAAAAAGGGCGCCTTGTTGGCGTTGCTCCACAGTATGGATCTTGGAGTGGCGGAAGGGGATTACCTCAAAGCGGCAGCCAGATTGTACGAGGCGGAATTGGCGCACGTGCGGGCCAAGGAACTGTACGAGGGGAAAGCCGTGAGTCTCGCGGAACTCCAGCGCCGCGAGGCCGCCATGAGAACGGCGCGGGCCGAAGCGCGTGAAACGAAAAGCCGTCTGGAATTGCTGGGCGTGCCGCAGGATGAAATCGAGCGACTGGATCGGGAGCACACGATCAAGGCCGATGTGCCCTTGCGCGCGCCGTTCGACGGTCGAGTCATCATGCGCAACATCACGCGGGGCGAGGTAGTCGAAACGCACCAGAAGTTCTTCACGGTGGCAAACTTGAACGATGTGTGGGTGGTCGGCAATGTACCGGAGAAGGATGTGCAGTTCATCCGCAAGGAGCAAAAAGTCGATGTCCTCTTGGCCGCCTATCCGCACGCCATTTTTCAAGGAACGATCACCTACGTCGGTGACGTGCTCGATCCCGCCACCCGCACCATGCGTCTGCGGGTGACAGTACCGAACCCCGACCGGCTGTTGAAGCCGGAGATGTTCGCCGCCATCCGTGTCTATGCCCCACCGAATCCGGACGAACTGAGCATCCCGCTCGAAGCCGTCCAGAACGGGCCGGCCGGCACAATGGTCTTCGTGCAGCGTGGAACGGGCGAATTCGAGGCGCGGACCGTCAAGGTGGGGTCCGAACAAGGAGACCTCGTGCAGGTGCTGGAGGGCGTAAGCGTCGGCGAGCTCGTTGTGACGAAAGGTTCCTTTGCCCTCAAGTCCGAAATAGAACGCCACAAAATTGAGCCTTCGCCATGATCGTCTCGCTTTTGGAATTCTCACTGCGGCAACGAATTCTGGTTCTCGGTTTGGCCTGTGTCTTGTCCGTTCTCGGTGTTGTTGCCTTTGAGTCCATCCCGATCGATGCGTACCCCGACGTGACGAACATCCAAGTACAGGTGCTGACCGATGCGCCGGGGCTCTCGCCGGTCGAGGTTGAACGATTCATCACCTACCCACTCGAAATCCAAATGACGGGCCTTCCGGGCTTAACGGAGATTCGATCGCTTTCTAAGTTCGCACTGTCCCAGGTCACGGTCGTGTTTAACGACGACGTCGATATCTATTTCGCTCGTCAATTGGTGCTCGAACGGATGATGGCAGCAAAGGCGCGCCTGCCCGATGGGTTAGAGCCCGTCATGGCGCCGATCAGCACAGGGTTGGGCGAAGTCTATCAGTACTATGTCGAAGGCCCTTCGCCGGAGCCTGGTTCGAATGAGCTCGCCGGAATCAGGACAGGGCTGGATGGCGTGGTTGCCGATCCGCGTGCGATGGAGACCGCACTGACGGAGCAGCGAACGCTCCAGGACTGGGTTCTGCGCCCACTGCTCAAGACCGTGCCGGGGGTGATCGATGTGAACGGCATGGGCGGATTCGTCAAGCAGTATCAGGTTCTGGTCGATCCGGCCAAATTGCGCAAGTTCGACTTGACGCTCCACCAGATCTACGACGCCGTCGCGAGGAACAATGCCAACGTCGGAGGCAACGTGCTGGAGCGCCATGCCGAGCGTTCGATCGTCCGGGGAATCGGGCTGATCAAGACCGTGGGCGACATCGAGTCCATCATCGTCAAGGAAGCCGGCGGCACGCCGGTGTTCGTGCGGGACGTCGCCGACGTCCGTATCGGCCACGCCGTTCGCCACGGCGCGGTCGTGCTTAATGGAGAGCGGGAGGTCGTGGCTGGCACCGTGCTCATGCTTCGCGGAGGGAATGCGCGCCAGATGGTTGAGGCGGTCAAGACCAAGATAGAGGATCTGCATCACAGCAATATTCTTCCTGCAGGCACGAAACTGATCCCGTTCTACGATCGCATCGAGCTGGTGAATGCCGCCATTCACACCGTGCGCGACGCCTTAATCGAAGGGATCGTCCTAGTGGTCTTCGTGTTCTTCTTTTTCCTGGGCCATGTCCGTAGCGCCATGATCGTGACGGTGACGTTGATCGTCACCCCGCTCGTCACGTTCATCGCGATGGAACGCTTTGGACTCTCGGCTAACTTGATGACGCTTGGCGGGCTGGCGATCGCCATCGGCGAAATCGCCGACGGGTCACTGGTTGTGGTGGAAAACGCCTATCGGCACCTGGCCCAACACAGCGGTGCATCCCAAGAAAGCAGGTTCAGCGTCATTCTTCATGCCACAAAAGAGGTCGGCCGGCCGATTCTGTTCGGCATTTTAATCATCAGCGTCGTCTTTTTGCCGCTCCTGACCCTTCAGGGCATTGAAGGGAAAATGTTTGCGCCGCTGGCCTATACGCTGGTCATTGCCCTGTTGGCCTCAGTCGCGGTGACGCTGACCCTGTCTCCGGTGCTCGCGTCGCTCCTCTTGCGTGGAGACCATCCGCAGGAAACGGGCCTGACTCGCTGGATGAAGCGATGGTATCTCCCAGTGCTGCAATGGACCTTGCGGCATCGCACGCTCGTCCTGGCCGGCTCGACGGGCATCGTGTTCGCCAGCCTGACCCTCGTGCCCTTCATCGGGCGAGAGTTCATCCCCCTATTGGAAGAAGGCGCGCTGACTCCTCAAATCGTCCGACTGCCGAGTGTGTCGTTGTCTGAATCCATCGAGATGGAAAAGCAGACCCACAAGGCGATGTTGGAATTCCCTGAGGTCCGGATGGCTGTGAGCAAGATCGGCCGACCGGACATCGCGTTCGGCCCGGAAGAGCCCAACGAAAGCGACCCCATCGTTTCACTGCACGACCGGAGTTCCTGGAAAACGGCGGCGACTCAGCCGAAGCTGACGGATGCCATCAGGAACAAACTGGCGGAGATTCCCGGCATTTCCGTGCTCATGAGCCAGCCGATTCAGGAACGGGTGGATGAGTTGATCTCAGGCATCAGAACGGAATGCGCCATCAAGCTGTTCGGGGACGATTTGGACGTGCTGCGCGACAAGGCGGAGGAGATCGCGGCCCTGTTGCAGCAGATCGCTGGGGTGAAAGACATCAAGGTCGAACAGATCTCCGGACAGCCCTACCTCACGATCGATATCGACCGGCAGAAAATCGCCCGGTTCGGTATCAACGTGGCCGACGTGCAGGAGATCATTGCCATCGCAATTGGTGGCAAGCCGGCGACACAGGTCTATGAGGGGGAACGGCGGTTTCAGCTCATCCTGCGATTTCCGGAGCCGTACCGGAACAGCGTTGCGAGCGTCGGAGAGATTCGGGTGAAGGCGGCTTCCGGAGCCTTGATCCCGATGAGTGACCTCGCGACCATCGAGATGCGCGAAGGGCCGCTCCGCGTCAGCCGCGAGCATGTGAAGCGCCGCATCTTCGTCGGTTTCAATGTCGTGGGCCGGGACATCGGCGGCGTCGTGGATGAAGGGAGAAGGAAACTGGCGGAGCAAGTCCGTCTGCCGGAGGGATACACGGCTGTCTGGGGCGGCGCATTCGAAAATATGGAGCGGGCCAACGAACGCCTGATGGTCGTCGTGCCGATCACGCTGGGCCTCGTGTTCTTCCTCCTGTTCTGGGCCTTCCATTCATTACGATATGCGACCCTGATCATCCTCAATCTTCCCTTTGCGTTGATCGGCGGCGTGGTGTCGCTATGGCTGAGCGGGCAGTATTTGAGCGTGCCGGCCTCCATCGGCTTCATCGAGTTATTCGGGCTGGCGGTCGGAAATGGCATTGTGTTGGTCTCCTATATCAATCAACTGCGCCATGAAGGACAACAGATTGACGAGGCGATCCTGACCGGCTGCATATTACGGCTTCGCCCGGTCGTCATGACGATGATGACGACATTGCTTGGACTTCTGCCGCTGGCGCTGGCGCAAGGGATCGGGGCTGAAGTGCAGCGGCCGCTCGCGACCGTTGTGATGGGGGGACTCTTTAGTTCAACGGCATTGACACTGGTGGTCTTGCCGGCTCTCTACAGTGCGTTTGCGGGACGGGCGGTGGGGAAAGAGGAGGCGCCGGAATGGGTGTGAGGAAGAAGCGGGCAGCAGGGGGCAATCCCTGCGCTCGCTGAGGCCCCACATCGGAATGTGTTCCCTCAATGCGCGCAATGAGGGATTACCCCCTGCCACCCGCAGGAAGATGGTAAAGGGGAAAAGCTCATTCCGTGTGCGCAGTGTCGGCATTGAGACGCCATGCCGCTCTTCAAAATGCCGATCTACCCGCCTCTTAGGGAATGGGAGAAGAGAGGGAATGCAATATGAGAGGGTGTTTCGTCGTGCGTAACCAAATGGAGGGGACTAGCTTATGTTGAAGGAAGTCACAGGAGACATTTTATTGACCAAGGCCGAGGCGGTGGCGCACGGGGTGGCGCCCAACGACAATTTCGGCACCGGGCTGGCGTTATCGCTCAGAGAACATTGGCCCGCGATGTACAAGGATTTCCGGCACTATTGCCAGACATTTACGCCGAAACCCGGTGAATTGTGG
>DASUMN010000131.1:0-4111 GCA_036277675.1 Nitrospira sp.
GGATCAAGAGGAAATTTAAGAAGCCGCTGACCAGGCTGCTCAGCAGGGTCAGTATGCTGTCCGAATCTTTTGACAGGATTTGGACTATCGTGGCGACGTCCATCGCCAACCCTACCGTCCCATACATCACACAGGCCATCACGGCCCAACGAAACCCACGCCAAACCAGGAGCCCTAGACCGAAGGGGACCAGGGCGAAAAAGCCGATCCACCAGGCCCCTGTTGGTGAGGTGGAGGTTTCAGACCCTATCGTCAAAGCCCCTATGTTGACGGCTAGGAGTCCCGCCAGCAGGAGGGGTAAGAGGGTGTGTTTCATGGGGAGACTATAAGTCGGGGGAAGCAATATCGGCAATGGCCCATGATTGTCGGTGTACAGCCCCCTCCTTTTGGGGGGAAGTGTACTGATAGTGGGGAATTTACCGGCGACAGGATCCCTTGCAGAATGCCGACACGCATCAGGAGGGTCTATGTCGCAGATCCATTGTTGTTCTCAACTCCTTGGCAGGCTGACGGTCTCTTCCCTAAATACTGTTTCGGTTCTCGATTGCAAACCGCCGGCTACGTCTGTCCGCGGAACATGGAGTCTATCTTGCCGGCTCGTCGGAGTTGGATTGTGTCTTTCATTGATGGGTGGTCCGGCGTGGGGCCAGATCGAGACCGAACAGAAAGAAGGCCATGAGTCCATCGTCGCGGCAGGCTTTGGCTATCAGAACAGTGTTGAGTCGACCATTACGGTCAAGGTGTACAATCCTGCCTCGGGCGAGGTGCTATCAGAAGATGTGTACGAATTGAGCGTCAAAGAAGACAGTCTTGGCGGATCGAATGGCTCAGAGGGCCGTATTTTTGCCGGTGGGGTCGGCCTGGGTGCGACCGATCTATCCAGTTTTGTCGTCCGTGTATACGATGCAAAGACGGGTGAGTTCCAGTGGTCCGGGCGACTCAATCTCACGCCGGGCGACGGGAGCGAGGCGGGACGTTTGATTTCCACCGTGGTGCCGCGACGCGCCACCATTATGAAAATTCATGGCATCGACACAGTGGCGCAGTCGCCGCTGTTTGTGCTGCGCGCCGTGGATGTGTTGACCGGGGGGATTCTCTGGGAAGATGAGTTCTCCGCCGAGGGCGTAGGTGCGGCGAAAGCCAGGCAGATCGCCACGCGCTTGGTCGATGCCGTGGAGGGCTCGCCGGTAGCTGACCTATTCGACTTCAGAATTCGCATGTTTGACCACGACGGCCGGACGGTTTTGTGGGAAGATCAGGTGCTTCAGCAGCCGGCCGATGAAGAGGTTCAAGGTGCGGTCGATGATCGTGCCCAGATGCTGCCGGCCTGGACGGGGACAATCGAACAAGACTCCATGCCGGAGGAAATCTAGGAGCGTTTGTGCTGGAAACTTTCCAGCCACTGATGATGAAATTGTTCGTACGAGACGAACAACGTATTTTGAATGGCCGTTGCCGCTGATGTTCGCGCCTTGAATGCCTTCAGGAGTCCATCCACCTGTGCCATACCCCACCGTTCGATCAGATAGTGCGTCGCGGAATTCGCTTCCAGATATGCCAGGTCTGCGGCAGTGGCCGGCAATGCACCCCAGGGGCCTTCGAGATAGCTCAACGGGATGAGTGTAACGTTCCCGTGCAAGGCCTCATCGAGATCGGGCCATGAGTCGCCGGCTAATTGCATGGCCAGTCCCTCGTTCAACCAGGTGGGAAGCGATGCGCTGCTCGTGCCCAGCCGGTCGTGCAGCAGGGCGTGGACATATTCGTGGCGTAACACCGAGGTCAACCACTTCGTGTCCGTCGTCGCGCCTTGGGTGGGCAGTTGAATGCGCCCCAACGTCGGGTCGAACAGACCATCGGCCCATGCCGGGCTTCCGGTCGCGCCTTGAAACGAATCTCTCGTGTGGAGCACGACTACAATGGGCTTGGACGGGAAGTGCCCGAACTTTTGCCCGATTTCTCGATAGGCGTCCTCAAGTATCTCCAGCACGGTGGTCCACGTGCCGTGATCCTCGGCGCCGTCGAATTTCACCACAAAATGTTCGCTCGTCCTTGCCGTCATACGAGATTCGACGGATTCCATATGCTGAACCTTGGCGGTGACGGCGGCCAGATACGATCGTAGCGCGGGATCGCGCGGCATACGATCTGCGGCATGGGCCAGATGTGTCACGGCTTCCGACGATTGATTCTGCTCATGCAGCAGCTCGGCCATCGCCAGGTGCGGAAATGGTTCCTCCGGGGCGAGCCGAATCAATTGTTCCAGAAGGTCTCGATTCAGGGCAGGGTCCCGTTGTTCCCAGTAGGCATGGGCCAAATTCATGAGGATGACCGGGTTCGAGCCATCGAGCGCCGCGGCTTTCTTGAATGCCTTTACTGAGAGCTGTGTACCGTGGAGTGTTTCTTGCTCGATACCGAGGTTATTCCAGAGCACTGCCACAAATGGTTTGGTTGTGGCGTCCGAGACCGCGTTTTGGGGAAGGGCCATAAGCTTGGATTCGGCGAGCGGTAAATTGCGCTTTTCAATTTCGTCGCGGATAGCGATCAGCAGTGTCTCATGACGAGAGCCGGGTATGGCAGGATGATCGAGGACACGGATCTGCGCGGGGTGGACTTCACGGGGGCTTGCGGCAGGCGGTGGCGGCGGCGCGACTGGTTCGATTGTGTTTCCGACGGTCGAAGCTGTGGAGGCAAGCCGGGTGGCAGCGGGTGTTTTGAGAAACAGGTGGTATCCCACGACCAGCGCCAGCGCCAGCGCCATGGGCATCAGGATATGCGTGATGTTGCGGCGATACATGTTGTGTCGAGTATGAGTGTAGCACCCTAGGCAGAACCGACAAAGTATTCCGGGAAAACCGGCGCGCCAAGCTTTACAGGGCTGGTTGTTTCGCTGTCGTTGAGCCCTGGAGAGTGCTGTGCTACGATTCCCCCGGTATGCAGACTCCCTCCAAGTCGGCTTCCGCAAAAGCATTTCAGGATTGGTTGGACCGCGTCGCGCGTCCCATCGAATTTGCGACTCGGGACGAATGTGCGCATCTGAGCGCCGTGAAGAATCTTGGTTCCTTCGTCGCGGGGCAGGTGTTGTCCGCCCTGGCCAACCGGGTGTATCCCAAGACCGTCGAGGCGCGTTTAGTTTCCTTGCGGGATCTGTTCGTCGATTTTCAGCGGGTGCTTCCGTCTCATGAGCAACGCCGTAGATTGCAAGCCGCTGTCGCGATCGTGAATGCGCTCCGCAATGTTGTGCAGGAGTTGCCGGAGTCGCCGGAATCAGAAATGCCGCGAGCCGTGCCGGAGCCTCGTCCTGACGGGGCGAAGCGAGGCGGTCTTTGGAATCTTCCGATCCGCTTTGCGAAGGGCGTGGGCCCCAAGCGTGTCGGCCTATTGCAGCGGTGGAAGATCGACACAGTGGAAGACGCGCTCTGGACCCTGCCCTGGCGGTACGAAGATCGGTCGATGATGACACCGCTCGGCGATCTCGTCCCCGGCATGACGACCTCGATCTGTGGAACTGTCGGAAAATGCGAGGCCAAGCGGACGAGAAATCGACGGTTGAGTGTGCTGGATATCGGGGTGGAGGATCAGACCGGGCGCATGCAGGCTGTGTTTTTCAACCAGCCATACTTGGAAAAGGTGTTGGCCATCGGCACGCGCGTCATGATGAGCGGGCGTGTAATCGCCGGGCGCCAGGGTTGGATGGTTCCGCGAATGGAAGTGGCCCAGTATGAGGTGCTGGGAGAGGATACGGAATCGACCTTGCACGTGGGGCGGATCGTGCCGGTCTATCATGAAACGAAGGGATGGACATCCCGTCAAATGCGGGTGCTGGAAAGAGATCTGTTGGAGGAGCATGCGCGTGAACTGCACGATTGTCTTCCGGTGCAACTTCGGGCCCGCCGGCGGCTGATTCCGATTCAAGAGGCGCTGCGCGATGTGCATTTTCCTGGTGCAGGCGCTGATCTCACGCTGCTGGAGCAGGGCAAGACGCCGGCGCATCGGCGGTTGGCGTTCGAAGAGCTGTTTCTCCTCCAAACAGCCTTGGCAACCAGGCAGCGGTCGGTGCAGAACGAGCCGAAGCAGCTGACGTTCAATTCGCGCACGCCGCTCTTGGAGAAGT
>DASUMN010000132.1:0-14521 GCA_036277675.1 Nitrospira sp.
TGTCGATTTGACGTCGATCCGTTCCGTAAAGATTGCCTCTATCGAGGGCTGGACTCGATCGGCCTGACACTGCAGCATGAGACGGCCATCACCGCCTATGAACAACGCCGGAAGGCGGACACCCCGTGGCTCTTTGCGGATATCCGGTAACCTGCTAAGGATCGACGATGAAGTGGGTCGTGACCGTAGCTGTCCTCCTTGCAGCCGCCTATCTGACCGTCGCGTTCAACTGGACCTATTCCGACGGGAACCGCGCCGGGTACATCCAGAAATTTTCAAGGAAAGGCTGGGTGTGCAAAACGCACGAAGGCGAATTGGCCATGACGACGGTGCCCGGCGTGGCGCCTGTTCTCTGGGGGTTCACCGTGTGGGATGACCGAGTTGCCGACGAACTGTCACGCGTACTCGGCAAGCGCGTGATTCTGCATTACAAGGAGTACCGCTACCTCCCGACCACGTGCTTCGGCGAAACGACGTACTTCGTCGATCGGGTGGAAGTCCCAGAAGAGTAGCTCAGCATCCTGTTACAGCCACTTGCGCCGCCGGAAGCCGATCAGCATGCCCGCCGCCACCAGACCCATCGCTCCCAGCACGACCGGGTAGCCCCATTCCCACTTCAACTCCGGCATGTGCTCGAAGTTCATGCCATAGATGCTCGCGATAAAACTCAGCGGCATAAAGATGGTGGTGATGACGGTAAGCACTCGCATGACGGCGTTGAGGCGATAGCTGACGCTCGACAGGTAGATGTCCAGGCTCGCCGACAGCATTTCGCGAAACGTCTCGATAGTATCGACGACCTGGACAACGTGATCGTAGACGTCGCGGAAGAAGACTTTCGTGGGTTCATGCAGGTATGGGCAGTCCGAGCGGGATAAACTGTTGGTCACCTCCCGCAACGGCCAGACGGCCCGGCGCACAAACAGTAATTGGCGTTTCAGGGCGTGGATATCCCTAAGAGTATCGGGCTTCGGGTCGGCCATCACCCGTTCTTGCAGCGTCTCGATCTTTTCGCCGAGCGACTCCAGTACGGCGAAGTACTGGTCAACGACCGCGTCTACCAGCGCATAGAGCAGATAGTCCGAGCCGCTGTGGCGGAGACGGCCTTTGCCGGCGCGCAAGCGGTCGCGCACCGGACAAAAGACGTCGGTCCCATTTTCTTGAAACGACAGCACATAATTGCGTCCGAGCACGAAACTCACCTGTTCGACCAGAATGCCTCCCCGGTCGGTCACGGCCAGCATCTTGATCACCAGAAACACATAGGTCTCGTAATCGTCGAGCTTGGGCCGCTGGTCCGTATTGGCGATGTCCTCCAAGAGCAGAGGATGGAGACCAAACTGCTTCCCGAAGGCCTCCAGCACGTCGATCTTGTGGACGCCCCCGACGTTGATCCAGGTCACCGATTCATCTGCGGGCGGCTGCAGCTCGTTCGGATTCGTGACGGTATGTTCGTCGCACTGCGCGCCGGCGTAGTTGAACAGCGTGATCTCGACCGTCTCGGTCCGGTTTTCACCGATATGAACCAGGGTGCCGGGTGACAAGCCCGTCTTTTTCGATCGTTTCTGGACCAGCTTCATGGCACCTGCTTGTACGCAGATTCGAGGATGAGGTCAAGCCGGCCCGGTGTCGCGCGGGCCTGGCAACAGGTGGAGAATGGACGAGCAGATAGGTCTATGAACGGCTCAACGACGTCAATCGGCGGAGGGTCTCGTGCGCACGGTGAAGCTCTTCCTTTGTGAGAGGCACGCGGCCGAACCGTGCACGGCAGTAGAGCTCCGTAATAGACGCCACGGCTGTACCTGCAGTACTCCACCGTGCTTGGGTGATGCGAATGAATTGGAGCGGAGGCATGGCGGCGGGCTTGCGCATCCCCCTCCGCTCGAGCTGGCGAAGCATCCGGCGGTAGAGCTGGACGATCGCCTGTTCGTCACCGGCTGCTCCCGTTGACCGGCGCGGCCACTTCCACGGCCGCGCCCAGACAAGCCAGGTCACGGCGCCGCATCCGGCCAACAGGAGCACGGCGAGCGTTCCGGCAGGCGTCAGATCACCGCCGGTCAAATAATTGATGCCAGTCTCGAACGCGGCCGTCAGCGGTCTCAAGAACGCGGTCAGGGAGTCCAGCGTCCAAAGTCGAACCGACGCGCCACCGGTCTGTAGGTCACGCACAACGGCAAGCTGGTCAGCCGCACTGTATTGCACGAAGAAACGATTCCAGCGAAGCCGGGCACTGTCCAGCATGCTTTGCACCCTGTGCCATGCCGGAAGCGTCCCGACGAGGCTGTCACCATCGGCCGGTGTGGGGTCCATCATGACCCAGCCGGATTGCGGCAGATGCACCTCCACCCACGCATGGGCATCCTGTTGCCTCACGATATAGTAGTTCCCATACTCGTTCCACTCGGTTGCCAGAAAGCCCGTGACCAGGCGGGCGGGAACACCGACCGACCGCAACATCATCACCATGGCCGTCGCATAATGTTCGCAGTAGCCGGTTTTCCTGACAAAGAGAAACTCCTCAAGCGGGTGCGCTTGAGCGGCGAGCGGGGCATCGAGGCTGTACTGGTAATTGTGCGAGAGATGATCCTGGATCGCGAGGGCCTTTTCGTACGTGGTCCGTTTGGACTCGGACACGTCTCGCGCCAGCTCGGCGATATGTTCCGATTGCACGGGCATTTGCAGGAAATGCCGGAGGAACGACTCTGGATAGATGATCGGCTGGGGTTGCAAATCGTCCGGCGATATCGTGTTGGGTCGAGAAACGGCGGAGTATTCAATACGCGTTGAACTCGGGAACGGCAGATACAGGGCGCCGTTGATATCCGATTGGACAGCCGGAAACTTGCCATGGACGGACTCCGCAAAGGGTGCTGCAAACAGCACGGGAGTATCCAGGGGTTCCAATTGGATATGTTGGTGGAGCGCAGGTCCGCGGGAAGGCAGTTGGTGCGACTGATTCCCGCGAAGCGTAAACGTCTCGAAAGGATGTTCGCTCAGATTCCGGCGGTGGCTCAGTTGATTGGCCCACGATCGCCCGTCGTAGCGATCGAACGCCATGCCCCGCACGTAGAAGCGTCCCACTTCATGCGTCGGACGATCCGGCAGTTCGACCCGCATGACCACACTACGATCACGTTTGATTGGTCCGATGGATCCCAAGTCCACCGTATCTGAGAACCCTGACGTGCGGATGTTCTCGCCATACCCCTTCTGATAAAACCCGGCGCTCACCCGGGGGATGACAAAGAACATGACGAGGGTCAATCCAAAGGTCGCGGCGGCGAGCCCATTGGCCATCCAGAACAATTTCGGAGTCACACCGCTATGCGACTCCAACGGTTCAAGCCCCCGTGGCATGGCAGCCGATGGAACGGCGGCGTCCTTGGTCAGCTGGAAGAGCAGGAGGGTCCAGACCCCGGCCAGCAGATAGGCGAGAAAGACGGGAACATACCAGAGGTCCGACGTGAGCGACGCAGCCGCTAAAATCGCCACCAGGCTGATGGCATAGAGATGCACATAGTCCCGCCGGTGTTGCAGATTGAACAGCTTAATGACCATGAGGACCAAGAGAAAGTGAATCCCGGATGTCAGGAGATCGCCGGAGATCCACAAACTGTCGATCCAGAATCCGAGAAAACCGCTGAGGACAAGGATGTTCCAAGTGGTGGCCGACAGGGGAACAGGCCGGATGACCGAGGCGATCGCGTTCACGGTTCCGGTTCGCAGCAAGGCAACCATCAGCGCCGACGCAGTCAGAAAAATCAGCCAGCCAGGCAGGCTTGCACCAAGGACTAACCCGATGAACGACACGGACGCCAGCCCGATTGAGGTGAGCCGAAGGGCCTGATCACATGGCATATGCCGCTCCGAGGAATGTCTCGGGGTCGATCAGCAGCGCGGGACTTGCTGAGCGTGGAATCTCCGCCCCGCGCCAAGGCCGCACGACAATCAGTGCGCCACCGTCTTCGGTGTCTGGCGGCTCCGTGAACCACTCGGTTTCGGACCTGATATCGGCATGCGGAGCGCGCCGTTCGCAGAGGGCCAACATGCGCAGAAGGTCGAAAAGATGGGCTTCGCCTTGCCCGAAGGAGGAGCGAGACGATTCCGTCGTCAATTGCAGATGATAGCCACGGGTTGTCAAATGATGCACCAGAGACGCCGTATACGCGACGGCCTCCTCGAACTCCGTATCGTGGCTGTCAGGAGCCAGCAGCGACAGATGGATCGAGGCCCGGCGTTGACTCTCCGCTTCAGTTTCTCGAATGGTCAGTTTTGACGTTCTGGCCGTCGTCACCCAATGGATCGCTCGCGAGTCGTCTCCGGCTTGGTAGAGACGCAGATTGTACAGGTCGCTCCCGTAGCCTTTTCGATGAGCGGAGTGTTCCTGTCCGGCGGCCAGCAAGTCTTGTAGGGCTTCATCAGCAAGCGGCCTGATTTCTGGGCAGACGACCGCCACTCCTTCAAGGGGAATATAGGCTTTCTTGAGAAAGAGGCCGAACGGAAATGACGTGGTCACACGGACCCCGTCCAGCCGAAGCTGGCCTCGGCGGGTAGCGACAAGAGGATACGACAGCAGCGTACTGGCGCCGGGAGGCAACTCGCGGATGACCAGGCCTCGATCGATATCCCGTCCGTCACACACATCGAACAGATTCAGCGAGAAGCTGGGAAACCGGGATTTGCGGTTTTTGACCACGAGGGTTGCCGTTGCCAGTTCATTGGCGAAAAGCAGGTCTGGCAGGTGACGGTGGAATTCCAACCCTCTGAGACAGTATTCCGCGACGATCCCTGAGACCAAGATGATGCTGAGCATCATCGACAGCAACAGATAGAAGAGGTTGTTGCCGGTATTGATCGCGGCGATGCCCACGGCCATGGTGAAAAACAAGAACTGAAGACCTTCGGATGTCAGGCGGGTTGAGCGGTGATAGGTGAAACGCCGAATGATCGTGCGAATTCTGGACAGCATGTGTCACTCACTCGGCCTTCCGCCTGTTACGAGGAGCGGCTACACGGGAACAGGGACTGATTCCACCAAGTCTTGAATAATCCGCTCGGCCTGCTCGAAGCTTCGCTGGCGGAGGCCCTGTGTGCGGGCCATCATGATGCGGTGAGAGAGCACCGTCGGGGCAAGCTCCTTGATATCGTCCGGAAGGCAGTAGGTTCGGCCACGCACCAGCGCCAGGGCCTTGACCGCCCGACTCAAGGCCAATGCGCCGCGTGTGCTCACCCCTAACGAAAGTAGTTCGGACTGTCTCGTAGCCTGCACGATCGACAAGAGATATTCCGTCAGGCTCTCGTCCATGAAGACGTTATCGGCTTGCGCCTGAAGATCCAGCATGTCTTGCGCGGCGAGCACCGGCTGAAGGTCCTCGGCCGGATGCAGCGACTGGGGTCGATCGAGCACCTTCTTTTCCTCGTCAGGCGACGGATAGCCGATGCGCAGCCGCATGAGAAATCGATCCAACTGTGATTCGGGAAGCGGAAAAGTGCCGTGGTATTCCGCCGGGTTCTGGGTGGCAATGACCATGAACGGTTGGCTCAGCGGGTGCGTTTGATTATCCACGGAAATCTGCGCTTCGCTCATGGCCTCTAAAAGACTGCTTTGGGTCTTGGGGGTCGTCCGATTGATCTCGTCGGCCAGCACGATATTGGCGAAGATGGGGCCGGGCATGAACTCGAACGCTTGCTTTTGACGATTGAAGATCGACACGCCGACGATGTCGGATGGCAACAGATCGCTCGTAAACTGGATGCGTTTGAAGGAGCAGTCCAACGATCGCGCAAGACTATGAGCCAGCGTGGTTTTTCCTACCCCCGGGACGTCTTCAAGAAGAAGATGGCCGCGGGCCAGCAACGCCACGACGGTCAGTTCGATGACCTGCGGCTTACCCTTGATCACCCGCGCAATATTCTCTTGAATCGCTCGAATTGGTTGTGTGGGATTCATCGTGGACGTCCGTATCTGGCCAGGGGATTGCGTTTGCCGGTAGGACACTGGCGAAGTCTAACAAAGGGTCCGAGGGTGGTCAATTTTAATGGCCTTTTGCGCCATCAAGCAGATCTTAGGCGGGGATCAGAGTCAGGAACCACGGAGCGACCTCTTCCACCATGGCGGAAAACTGTCTTGCCGTGTGGCTGGCAGGCATACTTGGGAAGGTTGCTCCTCGGCTAATCCGAACATATCGAAAGGTGCTGAGTGTATGGTCCGGCGAGGAAGCAACGTCTGCCTCGGGAGGTGAGAGTCGGAGCGTGCCCAGTTCTGCAAGATCGATGGACGCGCCGATCGGGAGACGGTTCAGCGCGAGATAGACGTCGCCGAAGATCTCCGGAAGATTGGCAGCAGTAAAGGGCCGATCTCGCGGGCGGTAGCGTGGGTCCTCAAGCAATTGGGCCATGAGTTCCCAAAAGACTTGGTTATCGACCGCACCGAGGACACACAGCAGGCCTCGCGTCGCGAGAAGAGTGAGAAGGGCTCGAGGGCCGACGATATCAAACTTCCAGGGTGGAAAGAGGAGGGCACGGTCTCCGTGCAACACTTCGAGTGCCCGCTCACCGTGGTACCGGGTCTGTCTGGACGTTCCCATGGTCCGGCGCAGCTCCTCTTCAATAATTGGCCTTGAAAGTCTCGCCGGATCGTAGGCAAAGGTTGGTGTTGCCGGCGCCCAGCACGTGGCAATCGTGTATCGGGTTGCGAGTAAGCCACGTTCTTCCAATGGGCGGAGGTCGAACATATCTTCATTGCCGTAGAAGGCGAAGGAGACGCCGTCGGTCTGCTGGAGCGTCCGCAATCTGTCCTGACTAGGATGGAGCAGAGTGCCCAGCTTTGAGCCGGGATCGAGCCGGTCAATGCAATGAAGGAGTAGCTGCCTGTGCCGCCGACGGAGTTCGGGACCATAGTGTTCGACTAATTCGGCGGCGAAGGAAAGGTCTCCGGCGCCGAGGTCCAGCAGGGATGCCGGTTCGACGATATGCAGAAGATCGAAGGGATTGGTCGTGCGGCGGATCAGGCGCTCGACTTCTCCACTGGCTGTCGTAGGTGTCACCCACTGCGAGCCGGGCGTGGGGACGAGATCATAGAATATACAAAGGGCACGCAGGGCTTTGGCTGGCGGATACCCAGTCAGCGCCTTGAGCCCTTCACCATCCAAGTCCTGAACCCGTTGTGCCTGTGGCTGATCGACGATCCTGAGGAGCGGTTCCTTGATCGCAGCCGGAAGGTCTCGTTCCCGAAGTCGATGGAGGAGCCGGGTGACGGTTGCGGGAAACTCCTCCCGTTCGATCAAGAGTCGTGAGGCTTCCCACTGCGCGGAGGATTGTCTCGCACGTTGGCTGACGAGACGGCGGAATTCGGCGGGGGAGGAGGGCTCGGCACTCATCGGACCATCCGGCGGTTGGCGGCAAATCCAAGGCACGTTCAATTTCTTTGGAGAATAGTGGTCTGTGAACGTCGTCGTCAAGGCGGCTTGTCCGTCTCTCAGCAGTGTGATAGGAGTGGGCTATGTCCATGGGAACGTTGCTTGGAATAATAGTTCAGCAATGCCACGTAACCATCCGGTTGGCTGCCCAGCTGGGGGTCGCTGCCAGTCTACTCATGCTGACCGTCGGCTGTGCCTCTGAACATCGGCCATTCCTTGACTCCGACAGAGAGAGCGGCTGGCAGCCATGGCAGGTAGTGGACACGCAAACAGGCCGGGTGCTCTCATCGTCTGAATGGCTGAACGAGCTGGCGGCGTATGACGTGGTCTACTTGGGGGAAGAGCACCACAATCGGTATCATATCGAAGCTGCCCTGAAAGTCCTGGAGTGGCTGGTGACCCACGACCTTCAGCCTACAATCGGGATAGAGATGTTCGGATGGGACGGCCAGCCGGCCCTGGACGAGTATGTCTTGAAGGATCGGCTGGGGCGAAGCCAATTCCTTGAACAGGTCAAATGGTCACAGAACTGGGGCGGTGCGTTTGAAGACTATGAGCCGCTGGTGGCATTTGCCCGTGACCGGCATCTGTCCCTCTTGGCCATGAATCCCCCGAGGCCTTTCATCCGTCGGGTCGTGAAAGCCGGACTGGACCAGGTCCGGCAAGAGCAGGAATGGACGCAATGGGGGCTGGATCATGAGGAGATCGTCGATGATCCCGCCTATCGGGCGCGCATCATCGGTCAACTTCAGCAATGCCATGGAGGAGGAACCGAAGAGCATTTCCGGACCATGTACGAGGCCTCGATGGTCCGCGACGAAGGCATGGCCAAGACCCTGACCGCCGGATTGGACGCCTTGCGCCGGAAGACGGGCAGCTCCCGCAGTGTCATGGTGAGCTATACGGGGGGGGGCCATATCCAATACGGTCTCCCTGTCCCGATGCGGGTCGCCAGACGGCTGTCAGGCCAGGTGAAGCAGACGACGATCTATATGACTTCGTTCGACAAGAGCCGGATCGAGGACGTCCGTGAATTGGTGCGGGAGAAGATCGCGGACTATGTCTGGCTGACCCCAATGAGCCAGAAAGGCCCACCGAAACGCTGCTGATAAATCCGCTCACAAGATCGTCTTTTTGATAGTTCTCCCCCTCCCTTGTATAAGGGGGATAAGGCCACTCTGGGCTTGACTGTCTTGAAGCAGAGGGGCACACTTAAGAAGTCGTTAATCGAAATGGAGCCGGCGATGATGAAAAACAAAATTGCCTGCAGTGCTGAACGGTTGGGATTATTAGATCCACAGATGATTCAATCAGTGGTCGAAACCAATGCCTTCCGGATCGGCCGCCAGTATGTGGCGGAAAACCGTGTTCGCATCGTGGAGGCGGATGATTCACAAATCACGTCGGCCGTCATCGGCAATTCCGGCCTCTATGAACAGACCGTCCGTTTGAAAGAGGGTCATCTTATTTCCAAATGTTCGTGCACGCTATCGGAAGATCCGATGTGCCGCCACTCGATCGCGGTTTTGCTGGAGTATCACCGATGGGTCCAACCTCAGCAGGCGAAGAAGGCCCAAACTGCCAAAGCGGCCCAGCCATCGCCGGCAGACTCCTCGGCTAATGGAAAGCCCGCGGCATCCCCATCGGCTTCTCCCGACGTGAAGCTCAGTGAGGTGATGCTATTCGTGGAATGGTTGGGGCCGGCGATGAGGGCCATCGACAAGGGAACAGAGATTCCCGAGTCTCCATCCTTGGGTCCCGGGGACGTGTCAACATGGATTCAAGCGATCAAGGGCATGGAAGATCGGCTCCGTCAAAGCGAAGAAGCCCACGCCACTCTGGAGTCAGAGATGAGAGATCGCGAAGCGTATACGGCGCGTCTGACCCAACAGCTCCAGGCCTCTACCCAAGAAACCAAGGCAGCTCAACAGATGGCGCAAGAGCAGCAGCGGGAAATTACCGCCTATACGGGGCTGCTGACCAATGCCGCCGGACTCGCCGGTGAAGTCATCAAGTTCGACGGACAGCTCCGGGCCGTGGCGAGCGAGATCCTCAAGAAGGGCACCCAACTCGACAAGATGGCGGGGTCCTTTAAGGAAGTCACTGACGCGCTCAACAGCCTCACCAAGAAGTTTCCGTCCAAATAGCACAGAAGTCGTCCTCTACGCGCAGCGGCCTCTTGCGCCCAGCCTATCAGTTTCAGTACAATGCCCCCTCGTTTTCGGACGTTGATTCGAGGAGGAACGGTTATGAAGAAACTCAGTGCTCGGACAGGTGTACTGACAGGAATCACGTTACTCGCCGGGGTATTGCCGGCATTTGCCAATGCTCCTGCCGAAGGAGGACCCCCGGATTACAGCGGAATCACCGCCCTGTATTATGTTCTGATCGCCGTGATCCTCGGTTACGGTGTGTACGACACGTTCTTCAAGAAATCGTAACAGGCCGGGCCTCTTTTCCCCCCACCGCGGAGAGTGCGGTTTCCTCCCATAGGGCTAGCCGGGAGCGGAGCCGTTATCTGTCTCCATGTAAAGCCTGAGATTTTTTGGCTCGCTTCTGAAGCACCGGACCCAGCACCGTCAGCACCTGTTCGACGACGATCCGGTAGCCTTCCCTTGTTGGATGAATGCCATCGGTCTGGTTCAGGACCGGTGATGCAGCGACACCCTCGAGGAAAAACGGGATGAGAGCCAGATCGTAGCGCTTGGCGAGGTTGGGATAGATGGCTTCGAAACCTCTGATGTAGTCCTGTCCATAATTCGGTGGCAGTTTCATCCCGGCCAGAATGATGGTGGTTCCGGCCTGTCGCAATTGCTCAATGATCCGGCTGAGGTTGTGAGTCGTTTGTTCGAGGCTGAGCCCTCTGAGCCCGTCATTCCCGCCCAGCTCAAGAATGACCACATCGGGTTTACTGCCGAGCACCCAGGGGATACGGCGGAGGCCGCCGGCGGTTGTCTCGCCGCTGACACCGGCGTTGATCACCCGATAACGATAGTCGAGCTGGTCCAGCCGGCGCTGTAGTTGGGCTGGGTACGCCTCGTCCCTGCTGACGCCAAGCCCCGCCGTGAGGCTGTCGCCAAAAGCCACGATGCGAGGCCTCGTATCGATGGGGTCGGACAACTCGTTGGCACCGGCCGTGTGGAAACAGCACACGGCCAGGATCACCGACAAGCCATGAGACAGATAGTGATGTCGCGGTCCGTTACGTCGCAAATTCCCTTGCCCCTTTTCCCGGTACAGTATAATACCATTCGAGGTGTTTCCCTGTCGGTGAGAGTGAATCGTTCATGATCAAATTGACAGACGTGTCGATGATTCTCGCGGCGGCCGGCCGCTCCGTGAGAATCCTCGAAGGAATTTCGTTGTCGATTCCCGCCAAACAGACGGTGGCGGTCATCGGCCCGTCAGGAAGCGGCAAATCGACCCTGCTGGGGCTGATGGCCGGACTTGATCGTCCGACGACCGGATCGATCACGCTGGACGGCACGGACATTACGACGCTATCGGAAAGCGGCATGGCCCGATTCCGACGTGAGAAGGTAGGATATGTCTTCCAATCGTTTCATCTGATTCCCACCTTAACGGCGATCGAAAACGTTGCGGTTCCGCTGGAACTGAGCGGTGAGCGGAGGGCCGGTGCGCGGGCCGCGGAATTGCTGGCAGCCGTGGGACTGTCCGATCGCATGGGGCACTACCCCGTACAGCTGTCCGGAGGAGAACAGCAACGGGTGGCCGTGGCGCGCGCCTTTGCCTGCCGTCCACCCATCCTCTTGGCCGACGAACCGACGGGTAATCTGGACAGTACGACCGGCACCCACGTTATCGACCTCCTCTTGGCATTGCACCGCGACTACGGCACCACCTTGGTACTCGTCACGCATGATGCCGCCTTGGCTTCGCTCATGCAGCGGGTTGTCTCCATGCGCGATGGGCATCTGGAGTCTGACTCCATGCCCAATGTCCCGGATCGCAGCATCGCCGACGAGCTGCGTCCATGACGCAGTTCATGCTGAAAATGGCTTGGCGCGAGACCCGCGCGGCCTGGCGGCACTTTCTGTATTTCTTGGTCTGCATTGCCGTGGGTGTCGGCGCATTGGTCTCGGTTTCTCTCTTCGGGGCCAACGTGGAACAGGCCGTCACGAGAGAAGCCCGTGGCCTGTTGGGCGGGGATCTCGAAATCCGACTATCCCACGCGATCGGCCCCAAAGGCATGGCTGCGCTGGAATCATTGTCGGATCGCGGTTTCACCGTCACTCATGTGAGCGAGCTGGTGGCGATGGCGGCCCGGACCGAGCGAATCCCCATGGGCGGCCAGCCGACGCAGATTGTTGAACTCAAGGCCGTGGAAGCGCGATACCCGCTGTATGGCTCGCTCCGACTGGAGCCCAACAAGGCTCTCGCCGACTTGCTGCGTGCAGATCCTCAGCGGTGCCCTGGACAGGACTGCTTCGGGGCTGTCGTGCAAGAGTCGTTGCTCATTCGCATGAAGTTGGCTGTTGGAGATCGCCTCAAGATCGGCCAAAGTCTGTTCACCATCACGGGCGTCGTGCGGACCGAGCCGGACCGGACAGCCAACGCGTTCAGTCTCGGCCCCCGTGTGCTGGTCTCACAAGAGGGTCTTCGCGCGGCGCTGCTGATTCAACCGGGCAGCAGAATTCGAGAACGCTATCTGGTGAAAATCCCGGCATCCATGCCGCCGGAGCCGCTCATATACGAGTTGCGGGGGCGGCTGGCGTCCGAATCGGCGCGTGTGTCGGGATACCGGGATGCGCAGCCGCAGCTCAAACAATTTCTCGAACAGCTCACCCGCTATCTGGGCCTCATTGGATTGACGGCCCTGTTCGTCGGAGGCCTCGGAGTCGCCACCTCCATTCACGCGTTTGTCCGGGAAAAGTTGAACACGATCGCCATTCTGAAAACGGCCGGGGCGGATTCGGCAACGGTGATCGGAACATATCTGTTGCAGGCACTGCTGCTCGGTTTGGCCGGGAGCCTGATCGGGTTGGTCATCGGGATCCTCCTCCAGCAAGGACTACCCTGGGTCGTCGCGGAGCTCCTGGCTTCGGACCTGCTTGATCAGTTGGGGTTCACGGCGGATCTGAGCAGCATGGCGCTCATTCCGTTGGGAAAGGGATTGGCGCTGGGCCTTCTGTCAACATTGCTGTTCACGCTCTGGCCGTTGCTCACGATCCGCGACATCAAACCCGCCATGATTTTTCGGCGAGACATCCTGCCGCTTGTGTCCACTGAACGCGGCGAAACCGTGCGAAGCTGGATGAAACGGCTGACGAAGGATCGAATCAAGGGAGGCCTGTCGCTCAGCATCGGGCTGGGACTGGCGTTGTTATCCATTTGGCAGGCGGGATCGTGGAAGGTGGGGCTCGTGTTCCTCGGCGCGTTTGTGGCCGCGGTGCTGCTCTTGGGGGCTTCGGCTTGGACGGCGCTCCGCTTTTTGAACCGATGGCCTCGCCCTGGGAGTCTCATCCTGCGCCAAGCCTTCGGCAACATCGTGAGACCGGGAAGCCAGGCGGTGAGCATCACGATCGCCATCGGTATTGGAGTGATGGTGGTGGTCACCGTCTCGCTGGTCGAACGGTCGCTGCTCCGGCAAGTGGGCGACAATCGTCCGACGGATGCCCCGACTTTTTTCTTTATCGATATTCAACCGGACCAGCGAGAAGGATTTGCCAGCCTGATGCGAACGCGTCAAGGCGGCCAGACCCCAACATTGACTCCGCTCGTGCGGTCACGGCTCTCCGCCCTCAACGGCAAGCCGATCACGCTCGAAGCGACCTCCGAGGAGGATGAACGGAAAGAGCAAGCCACTGAAAAAGACGAGCGACGGAAGAATTGGTACCTTTCCCGCGAATACGTACTCACCTTTCTGGAAGGACTCCCCAAAAACAACGAAGTCGTCCAAGGCCGATGGTGGAAGCCGGGCCAAGTGTTTGCAAAACCGCTGGTGTCGATCGAAGAAGAAGCCGCCAAATCTCTTAGTTTGACCGTGGGCGACACAGTCGAACTCGACGTCCAAGGCGTTCCAATTACAGGAGAAGTGAGCAGTATCCGCAAAGTGGACTGGGGCAACTTCTCGACGAACTTCTACATGATTTTTTCACCGGGCTCCCTCGACGGGGCGCCGATGACCTATGTGGCGACGATGCACGTCCCGCCGTCTGAGGAAGTGGCGCTGCAGGAGGCCGTCGTCGCGTCGTTTCCGAACGTGACGGCCATCAATGTCGGCGACGTCCTCGACGGATTTGCGCGAATGCTCGATCGGCTGTCGCTCGCCATTCGCGCTGTCGCGCTCTTCTGTGTGTTGTCGGGCGCCCTCGTCATGGCGGCGGCACTGGCCGCGACGCGCTATCGCCGGCTGTACGAATCGGTCATCCTCAAAGCCATGGGAGCCACGCGCAGTGTGATTGCCCGTAGCTTTGCAGTCGAGTACGCCTTCCTCGGCGCGATCGGAGGGATGCTTGGCAGCGGCTTGGCCAGCATCCTGTCATGGGCCGTGCTCGCCACGGTCTTCGATCTGTCGTGGAGTCTTCAGCCGCCGGTGTTGGCCGTGGGCTGTTTGGCGACGATCGCGCTGACCATGCTGGTGGGGTTTCTCAGTACTTACCGGATTCTGGGCCAGCCGCCCTTGTCCGTCCTCCGGCACGAATAGTGCGTTGGCGCCCGTCTGTCAGGGGGATCAAGCGATCAGATGGTTTTTCAGCGTGGGCAATTCCCGTTCGCGGAATGCGACGGCGATGCGCAGCTGTTCGAGATATTGGTCCAGCGTCTTGCCGCCCAGGTCGATCCCGCGCGAGGCGAAGAAGGTTCGCACGTCTTGTTCCAGTTCAGGGGTCGCCAGGTTGGTGATCCCGCCGCACATACGGCGGAGGCCCTGTTTCGGGAACAGGCGGTCCATCTGATCCCAATTCTGCTTCACAAACTCCCAGGCCGGCTCACGTCCGTACACATTGCCCAATCCGGCGCTGACGACGAAGGGCGCATCCTGCGTGCGGATCTCTCCGTCGATCGTATGGGCCAAGGTGCGCGCCAGCAACGAAGGAGATTGAAACGCGGCGAGGGAAAAGAGGTAGCGCCGTTCTTCTTGC
>DASUMN010000133.1:0-7443 GCA_036277675.1 Nitrospira sp.
GTATCGCCCTGGTCGATCGTCTCCAAGACCTCGTAGGTTTCTTCGAGCAGGTAGGGCTTCAACGACTCGTGGGTTTGCTTCCGATCCCACGGGCAACCGTTCTGGGCGCGCAGCGCCGCCATGATCTCGACCAACTTGGTAAATCGTTCCGACATGAGGCAGCCACTGTATACCGAGAACTGCCGCAGCTTCAATGGCGTTAGCTACCTATGCCCATCATCCTATTGAAATGGCATGGGTCTCGGCGTATGTTTCACAAACCGAAGCGGCGTGGTGTACGGGAAGAAATAAGAGAATCCGTCTCTTATTATTTGGATGGGCCTAAACATTTTTCGTGCGACCCTTGGTGTCCCCCGAACGGTCCAGCCCTTGCCTATCACAAGTACTCAGAGGTTGATGGCATGTCTATGCTCCCACGGTTCAACCAGTGGTCGCAACGCGTGACGTTTCCGTCGTGTGCTCGTGCGCACCTTGGCTTCGGGTCTGAGTACTGGAAGTCTGATTCGCGCCTGTACGAAGGGTTCAAGCCTCTCGCAACCCACCTACACGCGCTGGGCCGGAAGACCACGAAGTCCGACCTCGTTTATCAGCTCATAAGCCAGCTCCTGACGGATGTACTCGTCGCAGCTGGTGGCGTCGAGACCTCGATCATCCGTCTTCGTGCCGCTGTGGCTGACTTAGCCATCGTTGTCCAAAAGCACCAGATCAGAGCTACGAACGGAATCCCGCACAGCATCGGTGCCCCGGCTGCGATCACTGCATGGTATGCCTTCTCGGATGTCCTCACATGGAGCCGTACCGTTGTTGAGCGTGTGGAACGGCCGGCTGGGGACAGAAAGAGCTTCCCACCACAAGGGCTCTTACCTGCTATCAAACCAAAACGCCTTGCACAAAAACTCACGACGTTGCTAGCCTCACTTCGAGCTGGACCGGTAGGCAGAAGCCGCAATCTATCAAACTTCGTGCTCCACACCGCGCTCGTTCGACATCCGCACACTGGAGCACAAGTCGATGAATCCGGGAGGGTCGTGCTTCCAGTCCCCGACCTGACTGGCAATCGAGCCAGTAATTGGTATTTGCTAACCTGGAGAGACGATCAGGACGGTATCGCGCTAGCCGAGGAACTGTGGTTGTCGATCCAGGTGTTCATTGACAAGCTGATTGAATCGTTCGAGGGGGCTGTGCCCAAGCGCTTACGGCGAGTCTGAAGGAGTTAAAATCCTAGCCAACATCGAATTTGGGGTCAGCAACATTATCATTGTGGTTATGAGTCAGGATACTCAATTAGTCACGCACAGCCGTCAGACAATGTACTCGACCTCACCTTCACCGCTTCACAGTGCGGCTAAATTCAAGCGTTAAGCGTCACTGGTAGTGCAGCTCATGCTTCACCCCAATCAATTTAAGGTCAACAAGGCGTGGATTGCGTTTCGGCTCAATGATGCGCCTATTGTCACGGAACGAGACGGCGACTTTGATTGTATAGCCTTGATGGACGCGGCGAGTTGCTACATTCTCGGTATGGAAATGTATTCCGCCCGCGCCACGGGTCCGTCCGCGAACGAGGCACGCCGCTTGCTGCAGCAGGGGCAGGGTCGCGAAAGTAAGTTGCCGCAAAGGCTGTTCGTTGCAGAAGGAGCAGTTGCAGGCGCGATGTATCAGGAAGCCGCTCGCCTCAACATCGAGGTTGTCACTGTTCCGGAGGAGGAACTGCTCGTGTTCATTGGCGATGCACGTGACGGATTCAAGGAACGGTTTGGGAGAACACAGTGACGCTTATGTTGCGCCACTTGCAATAATCATGAACCAGTGCACATGGTCCACAGCGGATTTCGAGTCGATGTCCTGGCATGACTGTCATGTCCATGGCCTGCGTGTCGCGGAGGGGCAGTACGGCGCGGGTGAGCTTGAACTGGATTTGGACTACATCGTTGAATGGAGGAGGGTGAGCGATCGCATCACCTTCCTCATCGTCCCGGCTCGGCTCACCTTCCACGAAGTGACCAACCTTCGTATCACCATCGACTGGGCCACGCCGAGTGCGGGACTCGGGCCATTTTCTCTAGCTGGAGTCGAGCGCAGATCTGAGGTCCGCCCTCGCTATACCGCTACCATCTGGCGGATTGCCGTCAACTGGCCGGCGGGCAGTATCGAGTTTGAGGCTGCTGGTTTCACGCAGGTTGCCTGGGGGCGTGAGGTGGAGTCTGAACAGCAAGTCCTCAAGCAAAGCGAACGCAGGCCAGGGTAACTCCTAACTCAACCGGAATTGTCCGGTGTCCTCCTGTCAGGAAAAGACAAAGTTCTTTGAAGAACCTAATCCCGCGGCCATACTACGCAACGTACTTCTTTGAGTGGGGGATTGCGCAGAGGAAGCATGATCGGTCCAGCCAAAATCGTCATACGGTATGCAGACGGTAAGATATTGAAGGGCTACTCGCAGGATTTTTCTCCAACGTCTCCGAATTTTCATGTCAGGCGCAATGAAGCCGCGGGGTCCGAACCCGGGCGACAAGTGTCGCTGCGTGATCTCAAAGCCGTGTTCTTCGTCCGAGATTTTTCAGGGGATCATGCCTACGAGGAACGGAAGACGTTTATGGCCGGCAAGGCTCTCTCCGGGAAGAAAATGGAAGTGACGTTCAACGACGGGGAAGTTTTGGTCGGTACGACAATGGGATATGATGCGCAACGCCCTGGATTCTTTCTCTTTCCCGCCGACGACAAAACCAACAATACTCGAATGTTCGTGGTGATGGCCGCGGTCAAGAACGTCCGGTTTCTCTAGCCGTATATTCCTCCATCACATCGATTCACGACGCGACACGTGATGCGGTGATCTCGATCCCGATGCGCCGGAACTCCCGCATACCTTCAATGGCGGCGGCTTGCGAGCCGATAGGCCCTATGGTAGGGTACCGCCACACTGCAGTGAATGTTCAGAGAGGGGCTCATGGCGGAGCAGGAACAAGGGTTTGTCGTTCGGGATCGGCGGGCAAGCGGGGGGTCAGATGCCGCGCCACCACCGGCCGCTCCGGCCCAACAGGCGCCGTCTGATTCTGCGCCACCGGCCGAGGCCTCCCATCATGAGGATCATCCACTTCCTGTCACCTTTTCTTCCTTCGTCATCTCGCTTGGTTCGTCATCCCTGATGCTGATGGGGGAACAGCTGGACCCTCGCCAGGCCGCGTTACCGGCCAATCTTCCGCAGGCCAAGGAAATCATCGATCTGCTGTCTGTTTTGGAAGAGAAGACGAAGGGCAATCTGACTTCCGAAGAGCAGACGGTCTTGCGCGACATGCTCTATGCGCTCCGCATGAAGTATGTCACTCTCGCCTCGCCGAAGTAGACGTCTTGTCCTTCTCCCGTCAGGAGGGGGCTGATTTCCATTCTTGCTCAAAAGGCTTCGCTTGTCCGGCGGGCTTTGAGACTGCCCGTAATTCCGCTATAGTGTGCAGTGGTGTTTGCGCAGAGTCGATAGTCTGGAGAGGCCGCTCGTATGCCTGAATCTGGTCAGTCGAATTACGGATCGGGCGCAGCTCCCATGAAGGCCGAGCTTCCCCAGGTCGTTACCGGCGGGTCGAAGGTACGTTTGCCGGTGGGTGATAGGGAGCATGAGCCTGAGCGGAAGAAACCCCATCTTCGTCCCGTCTGGATCGTCCTGATCCTCTTGATCCCCTGTTTGGTGCTCACGTGGTACTACTCACAGATGGCGGTGCCGGGTGGGGAGGAGAAGGGCTCGCTCCTGCCGACGACCAGCTACGCGGTGGTACTGCTGCTGGTCAATCTTGACTTGATCGGCCTGGTCGTCCTGACCCTGCTGTTGTCACGCAACTTAATCAAGGCCTATTTCGAGCGGCGGCACCGGCTGGTCGGGGCTGGATTTCGCACCAAGCTCATTGCGGCGTTCATCGGATTCTCACTGATTCCAACCGTGCTGCTGGCGATTGTGGCGAGCGGATTCCTCAACAAGGCCGTCGATGTGTGGTTCAGTGAGCAGATTGAGAAGGTGATGAAAGATTCCTCCGAGGTGGCAAGCCTCCAGCACGCGGGGCATATCGCGTTGGCGGTCAACAGCGCGCGGGCGATTGGACGGGAGCTCTATCGCGAAGATCTGCTGATTCCGGAACAGCGCGATCTGCTGATCGCCGCGATGGCTCGGAAGCGCATGGAGTATGGCGTCGCCGGGATCGAAGTCTATTCGAACAAGATGGAAACATTGACCAGATCGCTCGATGTCACGGTGCCGTCGAGTGTGCTGGATTTGCCGGTCAGCCAACTCGTTCTCCAGGTCATCAATGGGAAACAGGAGTTCACCTCGGTTCAGGAAGCACAGTCCGGGCGTTTGGTGCGGGCCGCCATTCCGGTTGCCTCCAGCGCGAAACACGATGAGCTGGCCGGCGTCGTCGTCGTTGAAACCTATGTATCGGAGTCGCTGTTGACGAAGATGGAAGGGATCACCCGCCAGTACACAGAATACAAGCAGATCAAGGAGATGAAAAATCCGATCAAGGCCGGTGCCTATTTGGTGATCGCCATCGTGACGGTGATGATTCTCTTCAGCGCCACGTGGTTCGGGTTCTACGTGGCACGAGGCATCACGGTGCCGATTCAGCGGCTGGCGGAGGCAACAGAAGCGGTTGCACAGGGGGATCTGACGGTGCATATCGACGCGAAGGCGACCGATGAAATCGGGACCTTGATCGACTCCTTCAACCGCATGACACAGGATTTGCAAGGGAGCAAATCGAAGCTGGAAGAAGCCAATCTCACGCTGCAACAGACCAATGCCGAACTCGACCGCCGTCGGGCGTATATCGAAACGGTTGTGGCGACGATTGCCGCCGGCCTGCTCTCGATCGATCGAAGCGGGGTGATTTCGACCTATAATCCGTCGGGGGAGCGAATCTTGGGATTGCCTGGAGACTGGCTGCGGGGGCGCTCGGCGAATGAAGTGTTCAAGGAGTTCGGCCTCGACTTGTTCCAAACGGCCTATGACCGTATGCTGGCCGACGGCCGTGATGACCTGGCGTTGGAAGGACAATTGGAGGTTCAAGGCAAGCTCATCACGATCGGCTTGAATGGGTCACGCATGAAGGATGAGGCGAACAAGGATTTGGGGTTTGTGCTGGTGTTCGAGGACCTGACGGAGTTGATTAAGGCGCAGAAGGTCGCGGCGTGGCAGGAGGTGGCCAGGCGCGTGGCGCACGAAATCAAAAATCCGCTGACCCCCATTCAATTGTCGGCGCAGCGGCTGCGCAAGAAGTTCTTCGAGAAGTCGCCGGATCTCGACCGGGTGTTCGACGAGGCCACGAATGTCATTATCAACGAAGTTGGCAGCCTCAAGCACATGCTGGACGAGTTCACCAAATTTGCGCGGCTGCCCGCCCCTCAGATGACGCGCCAGCCCCTCCACGATGTGATGCGCGACGTGGCCGCGCTGTATCGGGCGGCGCAAAAGGACATCGAGCTCATGCTGGATCTCGATCAGGACCTGCCGCCGCTCAATTTCGACCGTGAGCAACTGAAACGAGTCCTCGTCAACTTGTTCGACAATGCCATTCAGGCCATGAATCAAAAAGGCCGGCTGTGGGTGACGACAAAATATGATACGAAGCGCAAGCGGGCGGTGGTGACGGTGGCGGACGAAGGCCCCGGTATTGCGCCGGAAGATCAGGAACGGTTGTTTGTTCCGTATTTTACCAGGAAGAAAACGGGTACCGGATTGGGATTGGCGATCGTACGCCGGATCATCACGGACCATGACGGTCAGATTCAGGCGGGGAATAATCATCCGAAGGGTGCGGTGTTTACATTCGATTTGCCGGTGTAGAACGAACGGTCACGGGTGGAGGAATCAGGTAAGGAGAGGGGAGACATGTCGGCATCGATCTTGATCGTGGATGATGAGGAAGCGATCCGCACCTCGCTGCGCAGCATTCTCGAAGATGAGGGGTATCAGGTCGCGGTGGCATCCAGCGGGCATGACGCATTGAAGATCTGCGGGACCGATCCGCCGGATTTGATGATGTTGGATATCTGGATGCCGGAGATGGATGGCTTGGAGACGCTCCGCCGGGTGAAAGAGTTTGTGCCGGCGACGCAAGTGATGATGATGTCGGGCCATGGGTCCATCGAGACGGCGGTGAAGGCCATCAAGTTAGGGGCCTACGACTACATCGAGAAGCCGTTGTCGCTGGAAAACGTGACACTGCGTGTCAAACATGCTTTGGCGCAGTATCGATTGGAGCAGGAGAACCGGGTTCTGCGGACCAAGGTGCAACAAAAGTTCGAGCTTGTCGGCCAATCGCCGGCGATGCAGCGGATGCGGCAATTGATCGAGACCGCCGGTCCCACGAACAGCCGCGTACTGATCGGGGGTGAAAACGGTACCGGGAAGGAACTGGTGGCCCGCGCCATCCACATGCACAGCTCCAGAGCGGAGCATCCCTTTGTGGCTGTCAATTGTGCCGCGATTCCTGAAACGCTGATTGAAAGCGAATTGTTCGGCCATGAGAAGGGGTCGTTTACCGGTGCCACCGCGATGAAACGGGGACAGTTTGAACAGGCGGACGAGGGCACCCTCTTTCTCGATGAAATCGGCGATATGAGTCTTAATACGCAGGCCAAGGTGTTGCGGGCACTACAGGAACAACAGTTCACACGAGTCGGCGGCACCAAACTGATGAAGGTGGACGTGCGGGTGCTGGCGGCGTCGAACAAAGACTTGGAAAAAGAAATCGGCCGAGGGCAATTTCGCGAGGACTTGTTCTACCGCCTCAATGTCGTGCCGATCGTGGTTCCGCCGTTGAGGGAACGGCGGGAGGATATTCAAGCGTTGGTGTCGCATTTCATGAAACTGCACGTCCAAGAACAGGGGTTGCGGATGAAGGATGTCTCGCCGGAAGCGATGGCGGTATTGCAACACTATGAATGGCCCGGGAACATCAGGGAACTGCGAAACCTGATCGAACGATTGATGATCATGGTGCCGGGTCCGGTGATCGATGACGCGCAGGTGGCGATGGCGCTGCAAGGCCGCACGGCCGGGCCCGCCAATGTTGGGGCTCAATCCGGGAGCCCGCTTTTGGCGAAATCTTATGATTCGCTAAGAGACGCGAGGAATGCCTTTGAAAAGGAATACATCAGCCGCAAGTTGCGCGATCACCATTGGAATATTTCGCGAACCGCCGAGGATTTGAAGATCGAGCGCAGCCACTTGCACCGGAAAATCAAGTTGCTGGATGTGGAGATGCGGCCGGAGGGGTGAGGGGAAGCGGAATCGGTCCGGTAACTTCCGTGCTCGCCCGCCGCGCACATCTGATCGTCTGATTAGTTGCTGTCGGGAAACGATGTGCTCGGCGGATGCGCGCAGTTGGAACTCACCGGACCGCTTCCGCCGGGTAGAGCGTTGAGAAAAACAGAAGCGCCAGGGTGATTCTCGTGATG
>DASUMN010000134.1:0-5042 GCA_036277675.1 Nitrospira sp.
CGAACCGCTGCTTGATCTCCTTCGTCGCCTGATCCAGCGCGTTCTTCAACTCCTGCATATTCACTTCCGACACCACATCGAACGAAAACTGATCAGCCACGATTTCCTCCTTCGTTTACTCTTGTCTATCCCAAGGAGCGGCCTGGTTGATCCTCGACTGCGCGCATCGAACGAGCACATCGTTCACATCCAGTGCCCTTACTTCTAAGCAGATGTGCGCGTTCGGCGAGCAAGAGGACGACCAGTCTGCTCCACTCCCCGTCATGCGCGGTGCGCGAGCACAGGAGATTGACCAGGACGCCCTCAACAACACCCTCCCCCATGCGGCAGCTTAAATCTCTTTTCCTCATCACGGCAAATCGCCGTCTGCGCCCGCCCCGCCGATCCCCCTCCCGCCATCACCACCACTTCACTCGACGTGAACGGCCTCTTCAAAATCACGTAGCCATACCACTGCCGCATCCCGTCGCTCAAGACGATCAGGCCCAGCACCGCCACCACCCCCACCAACACCGCATCGAGATACAACGCAAAGGCCTGCCCCGCCGCCGATGCCCCGGCTTTTTTCAAAAACATCCAGAACATCTCATACGAGCCGGTCAGCGTAATCGCGCCGACAAACAGCATCGGCACCGCCGTGACCCACAGATAGGGCGACTTCCGCATTTTGATCAGCACCGTCGTCCCGATGCAGAGCGCCAGCGTGCCGAGCAACTGATTCGCCGCGCCGAACATCGGCCAGATCGTCGAGATGCTCCCCGTTCCGATTAAATAACTCCAAGCCCCCACGACCAGCCCACTGCTGAGGAGCACACCGGGCAGCCAATTGATCCGGCGAAAGGGCGCATAGACCCGCCCCGCCATTTCCTGGATGAGATAGCGCGCCACGCGCGTGCCCGTATCGATCGTCGTCAGAATGAACAGGGCCTCGAAGACCAGCGCGAATTGATACCAATAGGCCATCAACCCCGACATGCCGGGCAGGGCCGCGAAGATCGAGGCCATCCCGACCGCCAAGGACACGGCGCCGCCGGGGCGTCCCGCCACATCCACCTCGACCATCTGCGACAACTCTGCGATGCGCGACGGCGCAAAGCCCATAGCCGCCAACGCATCAGCGCTCAACATCGTATTGATCGCCAGATAATCGCCAGGTATCAGCACCGAGGCCGCGATCAGCGCCATCACCCCGACGAAACTTTCCAGCAGCATCGCCGCATAGCCCACCACCGCCTGCGATTCCTGTTCGATCATCTTCGGCGTCGTGCCGGACGACACCAGCGAATGGAAACCCGACACGGCTCCGCAGGCGATCGTGATGAAGAGAAACGGAAAGAGCGTGCCGGGAATAATCGGCCCCCCGCCGGACGCGAAGGCCGTCACCCGCGGCATCTCAATCGTCGGCGCCATGAGGATCACCCCGAACCCGAGCAGAAACACCACGCCGAGTTTCATAAACGTGCTCAAATACCCGCGCGGCACCAACAACATCCAGCCCGGCAGCACCGACGCCAGAAACCCGTAGCCGCCCAGCAACCACACCAATGCCAGCTTGTCGAATTCAAACAGCCAGGCATAAGACGATTGCGCGACCACCCGACCAAAGAGCACCGCCGCGATCAGCAGCACCACCCCCAACACCGACACTTCCGCCACCGCGCCGGGACGAAACTTTTGGAGATAAAAACCCATGATGAGGCCGATGGGGATCGTCATCGCAATCGTGAACGTCCCCCAGGCGTTCTGGTAGAGCGCATTCACCACCGCAAAGCCGAGCCCGGCCAGTGCCACCACTACGATAAACAGGACCGCGACAGCCGTAGCCGTCCCTGTGATCGATCCGAGTTCGTCATGCGCAATTTCAGGCAGCGAGCGGCCGTTGCGCCGCATCGAGGCGACGAGGATGATGAAGTCCTGCACCGCCCCCGCCAGCACCGCGCCGATCACCAACCAGAGAAACCCAGGCATGAAGCCGAACTGTGCCGCCAGCACCGGACCGAGCAACGGACCGGCTCCGGCAATCGCCGCAAAGTGATGGCCGAAGAGCACGACCTTGTTCGTGGGATGAAAATTGACCCCGTCGTTCAACCGTACTGCCGGCGTCACGCGCTGATTGTTTAGCTCGACCACCTGCCTGGCGATCCAGCGGCCGTAAAACCGGTAGGCCAAGGTGTAGATACACCCCGCCGCCACCACCAACCAGAGCCCGTTTACTTTTTCAGATGGATTGACGGCACCGACAACGTGGGCCAGAGCGACCGCACCGAGGAAAGAGAGCAGCACCCAGAGCAGATTCACCGCCGCGTTCATGCGGCGCATCCTAACAACCCGACTGGTGCTTGTAAATCAAAGACAGCTCTCCCGTTTGCGTTCAAATCACAAGACGATTACGATGAAGTACGATTCTGGGGTTGCTGCATGAAAGTACAAATTGAGAAGATTGGCAACTCACGAGTTATCCGTCTACCAAAGACACTTCGTCCTGAGGCGCAGATTGGGGATATTGTTGATCTCCACATCAAGCCGTGCCCTCGTCTTCCACGTAAGGCGAGGAGGCCCCGTGCCGGCTGGCTGGAAGCAGCCAGCCGAATGCAGGCACATGGCGAAGACCGCCTCTGAATGCGTATGTATCTACGAGATTCGACCAAGAAGATTGGAAGTGGGAATAGAGCACTCAAGACGGTGGCGAAACAGGATGAGATCTGTCATTTCTACTTCACCTGATATCCTCGGTGGCACACCTACCTTCGCAGGTCACCATGCCTCTGCCGAGGCAAAGCCGTCCGTCGACCAAGAATCGCACTATTAACGCATCGCGGGCTTCGTGAAGAAACATCCAGGGATTCCCTGCCGCAAAATGCAATCTCCTTTGAGAACCCACCCTTCCCTCCTAGACTGACCCTCATATCGTCGACGTTATCGCTCCATGACCGAACAGCGATTTGAACAATTGGTCCGCCAGTTGGAGGGGTACGCGAAGGCCCATCCGGCTCGGTACAAGCTGAAGGTCGCCCTCCTCGCCTTCGCGGGCTACGCCTACGTGGCCGCCATCCTAGGCGCCGCGCTCGCCCTCACCGCCGGTTGTTTCGTTCTCATCAAAGATTCCTCAGGCGGCCATGTCCTGCGTGTACAGGTGGGATTAGGCCTGGTCGTTCTCGCCACGGTGATCGTTCACGCCCTGTGGGTACGATTGGAACCCCCGACCGGCATCGAACTCCAGCGAGAACACGCTCCTCGGTTGTTTCTCTTGATCGACAAGATTCGAGCCGCGTTGGGCACTCCACAGTTTCACCATGTGCTAATCGTCAACGAATTGAATGCCGCGGTGGTGCAGGTGCCCGGGCTCGGCCTCTTCGGATGGCACCGCAATTACTTGCTGCTGGGGTTGCCGCTCATGCTCACCTTCACTCCGGCACAGTTTCGGGCGGTGCTGGCCCACGAGTTCGGCCATCTTGGAAGGCAACACGGGCGTTTCTCTAACTGGATCTATCGAGCCCGGGTCGGCTGGTTGCGGCTACTCCAGGCAATGACCACGCGCCAACACTGGGCGTCGTTCGTCTTTACGAAGTTCCTGGCGTGGTACGCGCCGTTTTTCAATGCCTACTCGTTCGTCATGGCGCGCGAACAAGAATATGAAGCCGACCGGAACGCCGCGCGCCTTGTCGGTCCGCACTGCATGAAGGACACGCTCGCGTCGCTGGCCGTCGTGGGAGGCTTGCTACGGGAATCGTTCTGGCCGTCGCTCGATCAACGAAACAGAGAAACTGCCACACCACCCAACACCTATTTGCATGATTTGGCCGGTGCGATACAGGCGCCGGCGACCCGGGAACGAGCCCAGGTCTTTTTCAGCGAAGCGCTGCACGAACAAACCGGCTATGCCGATCCACACCCGTCGTTGGCCGATCGACTTGCGGCACTGGACAAGGTCCCGGCGAAGAAAGGCGCGCCGCCCGCTTCCGCATCGATTCCGCAATTGCTGGGAACGGATGAAGATTCAGCGGCCCGCTACTATCTAGGCCGGACCTGCGACGAACTCTGCAGCCAACTCAACCGTGAATGGGTCGAGCAGACTCAAGACGCCTGGAAGCAGACATACGATGAAAGACAGAAGACCCAGGCCCGCATGTTCGAGCTCCGAGAAAAATCCTCCTCCGGGGAACTGACCGAGGACGAGCTCTGGGAATACGCGACGACGGTCGAACTGTTCGAAGGGGGAGAAGCGGCAGTCCCACTGCTCCGTCAATTGGTACACCGTTCACCGGACCATGTCAGCGCCAATTTCGCGCTTGGCCGACTGCTTCTGGCGCAAGGCGATCGGACGGGGTTGGAGCGGCTCGAACTGGCCACGGCGAGGGACCGGGACGCGTTTCTCTCGACTGCGGCATTGGCAGAAGAGTTTCTGATCCGTGTTGGGCAACATGAGGAAGCGGCCGGCTATCGCGAACGGGCCGTGCAACGCCGCGAGTTGCTCTCGCGGGCAGAAGAGGAACGGCAGTGGATCACACCCTATGACACGTTCCTCCCGCACGACCTGTCACGTGACGCGGCCCGGTCTCTCGCGAACGCGCTCTCTGCCCTCGAAGAAATCGGAGAAGCCTATCTCGTGCGAAAACGGGTGCGGGTGATGCCAGAGGTCCCGGCTTACGCGCTCATCGTCATACCCACGCATCGTTGGTATGTGTGGCGCGAGGAAGAGAAGAACGAGCGCCTGCTCACGCGGCTGTCTCAGGAGATCACACTCCCGAGCAACACCTATATTCTCGTACTCAAGTCACAGATCACGCGCCGGTGGAAGAAAAAGGCTCTAAAGTTCATCCCCGCCCTGAGACTCACCCCCAGGTCAACCGACGAGGCATCCGAACAGGCCGCTGCATAGCACGTCAGTTACGGTGTCAGCGAATCGTTCTCTCTCCTCCCCCACGAATGGGGGATTCATCCGTTCAGGCTGGCTCGCGTAGACTGCCCCCCATGGAGCCGACACGTCCCTATCAACGCGAGCACTACCGTCTGCCGCTTTCCGCGACGTATCCGGCGATGTT
>DASUMN010000135.1:0-2701 GCA_036277675.1 Nitrospira sp.
TTCAATCCGGTCGGCGCGCATGCCAGCGGACTGATTGGAGAAGACCCGCTGGGCACACCGAACAACTTGATGCCCTTCGTGGCGCAGGTGGCGATCGGCCGCCGCCCCCATCTGAACGTATTCGGTGACGACTACCCTACTCCGGACGGAACCGGCGTGCGCGACTACATCCATGTCGTGGATCTTGCCATCGGACATCTCAAGGCGTTAGAGGCGCTCGGACGATGGGCGCAACCGGCTGAATGCCTGACCGTGAATCTCGGCACCAGTAAGGGCTATAGCGTGCTGGATATCGTGCGGGCCTTCGAGCAGGCCAGCGGCAAGCAGGTGGCCTACAAGATCGCGCCGCGTCGACCCGGCGATGTGGCGGCATGTTACGCCGATCCAAGCAGGGCGATGGCCACTCTCGGCTGGCGGGCCGAGCGTGAGCTTTCAGATATGTGCGCCGATGCCTGGCGGTGGCAGCACCTCAACCCTCACGGGTACAATTCTCCCGGCTCAATTCTGTCCTGAAGAGCCCCTCATACGCGTCGTGCCAAGCGTTGGTGGCGTGACACACTGCCCGCCTGATGTTCGATGTCATCCTGTACCAACCGGAAATTCCGCCGAACACCGGCAACATCATTCGGCTGTGCGCCAATACGGGCGTGCGGCTGCATTTGGTAAAGCTATTGGGATTTGATCTGGATGACCGGCAGATGCGCCGCGCCGGGTTGGATTACCATGAATTCGCCGAGATCGCGGTATGATCTGATCAAGTACAGACACGACGATGTATTCATCTTTGGTCCGGAGACCAGAGGGCTTCCCGCAGCCCTACTCGAGTCTGTTCCCAAAGAACAGCGATTACGACTCCCGATGCTCCCGAAGAGCCGCAGCCTCAATCTGTCGAACACGGTCGCAATTATCGTGTATGAAGCCTGGCGGCAGGTCGGTTTCAACGGTGGCCGATAGAAGCCCTCGTACCGCACACGGCTTCCCCGTGTAAAGAAAGGCCTCTCACTGTTTCGCAGCTCTTCATCGGCGATGTGAAAACCGTGGCTGAGCAAGAACCGCGCGAGACAAGCGAATTATGATGGCGGCATTTTAAACACCATCCGATGCCGAGGGTGCACAAATACGACTTCACCTTCCCCAACAGCAAGCTCGCGGTATCGCTCCTTGGTTAACTCAACTTCGATGGCTTGCTCGGAACTTTGACTTATCAATTCTACCCGAACTCGCGACCCAGCGGTGAGTACAGACCGCACAGTGGCCTCAACCTGATCGTCATTTGTACGGGACCGGCTAAGTTCCAAGTCATGAGGGCGAACGAATGTGACTTCCCGTTCGCCAGCCCTATCCGATGTTCCTCCTGAGCGTCCTTCGGAGCGCTCTTGCTCAACCTGCTCCTCGGAAACACGTCCATGAAACACGTTGACATCACCAAGAAAGCGATACACGAACGGATTCGCCGGATTTTCATACACCTCGTCCGGCGTGCCGATTTGCTCGATATTTCCCTGATGCATCACCACGACACGATCAGCGACTTCTAATGCCTCCTCCTGGTCATGCGTCACGAGGATGCCGGTAATATGCAACTCGTCATGGAGTCGCCGCAGCCAGCGGCGGAGCTCTTTCCGGACCTTCGCATCCAGCGCTCCAAACGGTTCATCCAGCAGTAGCAACTTTGGCTCCACAGCCAATGCGCGGGCCAACGCCACACGCTGTCGCTGTCCCCCAGACAGTTGGCTGGGATAGCGGTCGGCCATCGCCTGCAACTGGACGAGCCCAAGCAGTTCACGAACCTTCTCTTGTATGCGAGTCGCAGAAGGCCGTTGTGGTCGAGGCAATACCGTCAACCCAAATGCGACATTATCCGCGACGGTCATATGCCGGAATAACGCATAGTGCTGGAAGACAAATCCTACCCGGCGTTCGCTAATCCGCTGATCCGTGACCTCCGTACCCTGCAGAAAGATGCGTCCTTGATCGGGGCGTTCCAGGCCAGCGAGAATTCTCAGCAAGGTCGTCTTGCCACAACCGGACGGACCAAGGAGGGCCACCAGCTCACCTTCCTGCACATGAAGGCTCACATCGTTCAACACCGTAAATGTTCCGAAGCGCTTCGTGACATGGTCAACTTGTATACTCATCGCGAACTCCCTGCCTGAACGGGTAGCACTGGATCAGCCACAATTGCTGGAGACAGCATTTTCCGTTCGACGACGGCTTTGGCCGCAAGTGTGACAATGGCCAGTAGCGTGAGGAGCGACGCCACCGCAAACGCCGCTACGGCGTTGTATTCGTTATAAAGGATTTCTACGTGCAGCGGCATCGTATTCGTGAGCCCGCGGATATGGCCGGATACGACCGAGACCGCGCCGAACTCTCCCATTGCCCTGGCATTGCAGAGGATGACTCCATAGAGGAGGCTCCACTTGATATTCGGCAGCGTGACGCGCCTGAACGTCTGCCAGCCGGAAGCTCCCAGCGTGATCGCGGCTTCCTCTTCCTCCCGCCCTTGCGATTGCATCAGCGGAATGAGCTCTCGTGCGACAAACGGGACTGTCACAAAAATAGTGGCGAGCACAATACCAGGCAAGGCAAAAATGATCTTGATGTCATTCTCCAACAACCACGGGCCCAGCCAACCTTGCGCTCCGAAGAGGAGCACATAAATCAAGCCGGAAATGACCGGAGAGACGGCCAAGGGCAT
>DASUMN010000136.1:0-2578 GCA_036277675.1 Nitrospira sp.
TTTCTCGGGATTTGCCTCGGCCTCCAGCTCCTCTTCACGGAGAGCGAGGAGTTCGGCCCGCATAAGGGGCTCGACATTATTCCGGGCAAGGTTCGACGATTTGCCGCCGGTTCGAAATTAAAAGTGCCGCATATCGGCTGGAATCAGGTCCACCTTCAGCGCGCGTGTCCGCTATTCGATGGGATCATGGATGGAGCTGAGTGGTACTTCGTGCATTCCTATTTTGTCGATCCCGGCGACCAGCACGTGGCCGCGACGACGACGACCTATGGGATTCCTTTCGTGTCGAGTGTATGGAAGGACAATATTGTGGCCTGCCAATTTCATCCTGAGAAAAGCCAGGCCGTGGGGCTGCGGTTGATCCAGAATTTCGGAGCATGGAAGTGAACAGGATGCGCCGAACGACGCGGACGATCGTCGCGGCAGGACTCACGGTGTTGCTCGCGGCGGGTTGCAGTGGCTGGAAGGTCACGACGGAATCGTCGGACCTGCTGCCGCGGTATACGGTTCGCTCCATGGCGCTGGTGCCCTTCTCCTCGATTACCACGCCGCAGGTGCGCGACCAGGGTTCTCCATTTTTTTCGACTCCTCAGAGCATCCGCCAGCATGATATGTCCGTTGCCATTCCAGGTGATGCTGAACCGCCTCCCAGGCAGGCGGCCTCGGTTCCTGCCTCTGCGGCGGAGCGGGTCACGCAATTATTCTGGAAACACCTCCAGTCGCGAGAAGGTCTGCACATGGTGCCGCTCGGCGATTCGGCCAAGGCCGCCGCTGCCGACGGGGCGTTTGCCAAGGCCAGGCCAGAGGCGGTCGCCGCCGCTGTGGCCAGGTCACTCAAGGCGGATGCGGCATTGGTGGGGTATGTGTCGATGTATCAAGAGCGGGTCGGCAGCCGACTCGGAGCCAATCCCGCCGCGTCCGTCGGTTTCGAGGTCAAGGTAGTGGCCGCGGACGGCCAGGTGTTGTGGGTCGGCAATTATTATGAGCGGCAACGGCCGTTGACCGAGGATGTGATCGGGTTTGTCCAGCGGTCCGGCATGTTCGTGACGGCGGAAGAATTGGCGGAATACGGCGTCGATGAGCTCATGAAAGAATTTCCGTTCGGCGGAGAGAAAGGCAAGTAACGTGCTGGTGATTCCGGCGATCGACTTGAAGGACGGCCGATGTGTCCGGTTGCGTCAGGGCGATATGGCGGCGGAGACCGTCTACTCGGAAGATGTCCCGGCGATTGCACGGACATGGCAGGAGGGCGGTGCCTCGCTGATCCACGTCGTGGATCTGAACGGGGCGGTCGACGGGGAACCCCGCAATCTGCCCCAGATTGAGACCGTGCTGAAGACCGTGAATGTCAAGGTTCAGATCGGCGGTGGGATCAGGACCATCGAGACGGTTCGTCGCTATCTTCAGGCCGGAGTGTCGCGAGTCGTCCTGGGGACGTCCGCGTTGACCGATCGGGCGTTTCTTGAACAGGCCTGCCGGGAGTTTCCCCGGCAAATCCTGCTGGGCCTCGATGCGCGCGACGGCAACGTTGCGGTGAAGGGGTGGACATCGGTGTCGGACACGAGGGCCATCGATCTGCTGAAAGCAGTCGGTGGGCTGGCGATCGGGGCGGTCATTTACACGGATATTGCGCGAGATGGGATGTTGAACGGTCCGAATCTTCCGGCGCTGAAGGAGGTCGCGGCTGCGTCGGCGTTTCCCGTGATCGCCTCCGGAGGGATCAGCCGGGTCGAGGATCTCTTGGCGGTGCGAGCGCTTGGACCGCGGATCGAAGGGGCCATCGTCGGCAAGGCGCTGTATGACGGCAAACTGGATTATCGGGCCGCCGTAGAAGCGCTCAGTAAAGGGTGAGGGAACTCTCAGAACAAACTCGTTTCACCTCTCACGTGTGACTGTTCACCGGTTGTCATGTTGACCAAACGTATTATCCCTTGTCTCGATGTGAAGGACGGTCGTGTCGTGAAAGGCGTGAGCTTTCTGAATCTTCGCGATGCGGGTGATCCGGTTGAGGCGGCGGTGGTCTACGATCGTGAAGGGGCGGATGAGCTCTGCTTCCTGGATATCACGGCGTCACATGAAAACCGCAAGACGATTCTTGATGTCGTCGAACGGACGGCTGCGCGGGTGTTCATGCCGGTGACG
This sequence comes from Nitrospira sp., assembly GCA_036277675.1. Classification (GTDB taxonomy): domain Bacteria; phylum Nitrospirota; class Nitrospiria; order Nitrospirales; family Nitrospiraceae; genus Nitrospira_D. The sequence goes on from DASUMN010000136.1 coordinate 2,143, forward strand.
GTCGGCGGTGGGGTGCGCACGCTCGACGATGTCAGAAATTTGCTGAATGCCGGGGCGGACAAGGTTAGTATCAACACGGCGGCGGTGGAGAGGCCCGAGTTCGTCAAGGAGTCGGCCCAGCGGTTCGGCACGCAATGCATCGTCGTGGCTGTCGATGCCAAGCGGGTCTCCGCCGCCAATCGATGGGAAGTGTTTACGCACGGCGGGCGCAGATCGACCACCTTGGACGTTATGGATTGGGCGAAACGGATGGAAGACTACGGGGCGGGAGAAATCTTATTGACCAGCATGGATCAAGACGGTAGGCAGAGCGGTTACGATCTGGCGCTGACTGCCGCCGTGTCGGAGCGGGTGTCGATTCCTGTGATCGCGTCCGGCGGAGTCGGCACGCTGGATCATTTGTATGATGGGTTTGTGAAGGGCAAGGCGGACGCCG
>DASUMN010000137.1:0-21991 GCA_036277675.1 Nitrospira sp.
GACAGCCCACGATATGTCCAGCCTATTGAAATGCGCATTATTCAGTCTGAAGAACAACCTCCTTTGCTCAAGGAACGCACATGATCATGTCACTTTGTCCTGGATACAGGACCCGGCGGGCAATCACACTATTCGTGCATACTGTCTCGAATACAATGCACACGAGCAGAAGAGCTACACTTACTAGGATAGCGTTGAAATCTGAGATGGGGAGGAAACCGACCGCCAACGCAGCAAATCGCTGAGCGACGAACCACTGTGGGACATGAATCGGCATGAGCTAGCCCCACACGTATATGTTGTGTATATCTTCCTCCTTCCAGAAGGCTAGGTCAAGCGAATGCTTCTGGGGAAATGATTCAATACATTACTGTCCCTCCCCTACAGACTCCTAGCAGGATGTTTATATGAACTACCCACCACTTCCTCCGACCACCGTTGGGATCACTTTCACCGGCACAAAAAGAAAAGGGCTACGCCAGCAAAGACGTAACCCTCCCACTCAACCGTGCACACGCAAGTCTAACCGTCTTGGCGCTTCAGCCCACACTGCACGCAATGGGCCGCCGGATACACACCTCCAGCGGATTCACTTTCGAATTGAGCTGGCAGCTCTTTAGCCCCCAGCCGCCGGTCCCACGAACTGCAGCCGCTTTTCACCCGTGAGGTTCTCCGGCTGCACGATGTAATCGCCGGTCATCGACGGAACCCAGACGCCCTTGGCTGGTTCCATATTTCCACCCGTGGCCACCCAGGCGAGGCCACCCACCATGCCGCCACCGATGGCATAGGCTGATTTTACGGCGCCATAGGGAACGGTGAGCAACCAGCTGGCGGCTTGGAGTCCTACAGCCTTCGAGTCGACCGACGCCGACTCCTCTGCGCTCGCCGGATTCGCAACCACGACCATCCCCAAACTGAGCACCGCTGCGATCACGATCATCTTTCCGCTACGCCGAATTGCTTGCCGGTTCTCAGTCATGCTGCCCCCTCCTTGTTAATATTCGCAAATATTCACAGGACGCGAGGCGCGCATTATAGCACCCGGCCAATACCGGAGGGCAACCCTAACACACGCGAGGCCGGAACCCTGACCGTTATCGCTCGGCTTCGGTGAGATCCGCTTCGGCTTCGAGCTCCTCCAACTCCGGATCGGGCTTCCCTTTTGTCGTCGAGGGATGGAGCCCGTACTTTCTGAGCATCTTGTAGAAGTCGGCTCGGTACCGTCCGGCGAATTGGGCCGCGCGGGAAATGTTTCCGCTGGTCAGCTGGAGCACATTCTTGAGATAGGTCCGTTCAAACTCCTCTTTCGCTTCGGTCAGCGGCTTGAGCGAAGGCTCGTGTGTCACGCCGACGGCCGGCAACAAATCCGGTGTCAGCATGTCTTGGCGAGACATCACGACGGCTTTCTCGACGACGTTTTCCAACTCCCGCACGTTGCCGGGCCACGGGTTGGCCATCAGCCGATTCAGCGCGGCCGGGGTGAACCCCTTCACATCCTTGTTCGCCCGCTTGACGGCGAGCTTGAGGAAATGCTGCGCCAACAACGGAATGTCGTCCCGGCGGTCACGCAACGGCGGAATGAACAGGGGCACGACCGAGATGCGGTAATATAAATCGTTGCGGAAGGTGCCCCGTTTCACCGCTTCGCCAAGATCTTTATTCGTGGCGGCAATGATGCGCACGTCCACCTTCGTCGTGATCTCCGATCCAACCTCACGCACTTCCCGCTCCTGCACCGCCCGCAACAGTTTGACTTGCATGGCCAGCGGCATCTCGCCGATCTCGTCCAAAAACAGCGTGCCGCCGTTGGCCATCTGAAAGAGCCCGCGCTTGGCGCCCAGCGCGCTGGTGAAGGCGCCTTTCACATGCCCGAACAGCTCGCTCTCGAACAGCATTTCCGGAATCGCGGCGCAGTTGAGCGCGACGAACGGCCCTTTGCTCCGCCGGCTGTTGGTATGAAGGACACGGGCCATGACTTCCTTGCCGGTTCCGGTCTCGCCGAAGAGCAAAATGGTGGCGTCCGAATCGGACACTTGCGCGATCTGCTCAAACAACCGCTGCATCGCCGGGCTGCGCGCCACGACGTTTTCGAGGCCGTAGAGTTCCTTGACCAGCGATTTGAGGCGCTGAATTTCCCGGCTCATCCGTTGTTGCGACAGCGCCTTTTCGATCGTGGCTTTGAGTTCCTTGTCGTCAAACGGCTTGGTCAAATATCCAAACGCCCCGCGCTGCATGGCCTCGACGGCGTTGGGAATGCTGCCGTGAGCCGTGAGAATGATCACCGGCAGACCGGGGAGGATGCGCAAGAGTTCCTCGGTGACGTCCAGTCCGTCTTCGCCGCGCAGGCGCAGATCGGTAATCGCCAAGTCGAACATCCGCTTCTTGGCTGCTGCGACGGCGTCCTGCCCGGTCGTGCACGGAGTGACGGCAAATCCCATTGCGGAGAGCCGCATCTTCAATAAATGCAGCAGTCCCTCATCATCATCGACTACAAGAATGTGTTCCTGTTCCATGGCATCCCTTCAAAATGGCGTTACGGCATCGGGTCCGGTGTTGGGATCGGCGCCACCGTCGACGGTGGACGAATCGGACGCACTTTTTCCCGCATTTCCTGATCGATGCGTTTCAAGGCCTCCAGCTGCGTCGACAGTTCCTCAATCTTGCGGTCCCGCTCCGCGAGCTGTTTTTGCAAGCTCTGCACGGAGGGTGGATCGGTTCGGCCCTGCCCCTTCGACAACAACTCGATCTTGCGATCCCGTTCAGTGAGTTCGCGCTGCAAGGCCTCGACTGTCTGAAAATCTCCCTCTTTCGTCGAGCGGATCTGCTGGAGGAGTACTTCCCTCTCAAGCAAGTCCCGCACCAACCGATCAGCAGCCTGGCCCAACGAGGTATTTGCTCGAATAATGGCAGGCCCGCCCACAACAGCATCCAACCAAGAGACCGTGCTGGGAGCGGGATGCGTTTGGAGAAGTTTGATCCACGCCTTGCTGGAGGCAGCCAACTGGCCTTTCGGAGAAATCGCCAGAACTTTCATGAAATTTTTCTCTGCGACTTCGCGGCTTTCGTAGAGACCGATCAACGCTCTCATGAAGTACGCATGATCGCAAGAACTGATTTCAACACACTTGGCCACCACACCGTCTTGTTTCCTCGCAAGTGCTTGAAATGAAGCAGATTCCGCCTGATCAGTCACAAAATATGGGCGATCGTGTGCACCGGGTGACGTCCAGGAGGCACATCCCCCTAAAAGCATGCCCAGTGAGGTAAGTATGCCAACCTCGGTGATGAATCGTTTCATTCGCCCTGCACCTTTCCCTGTTTTGCCAACCGTAGGACAAACCGTACAGTCGTCCCCTTTCCGACTTCACTTTCAATCCAAATTCTCCCCCCGTGCGCTTCCACGACCTTCTTGGCCAGCGCAAGGCCAAGTCCGCTCCCTGCGGAGGAGTTTTTCGACTTCGTGCGCCCCTGATAGAACCGTTCGAAAATATGGGGAAGATCTTCCGCTGCGATTCCAGGCCCCGCATCGGACACCGCGATCTCAAGCACACCCGCCTGCGGATCCGGTGTCATCTGCAGCTTGACGATACTCCCTTCTGGACCAAACTTCAGCGCATTCGATAACAGATTGTCGAGCACCTGTTCAACCCGCGGGGCATCGGCCTTCACCCAGACCCGCTCTCCCGTACTTTCAAACACCAGCTGGATATGTTTGGAATCGGCCAGCAACCGGACTTTGTTGATGGAGATGCTGGCGACGCGCTTCAGATCGATCGGGACGATTCGATACTCCATCATCCCGGCTTCCATTTTCGACAGATCGAGAATCGTCGAAATCAGGTGAATCAGCCGACGGCTGCTGTCGGCCATGATGCGAAGCGTCGTCCGCTGTTCTTGAGTGAGGGGACCCGGAATCTCATCGAGCAACAGATGGGTGCCTTCCTGAATCGAGGCCATCGGCGTCCGTAACTCATGCGAGACATGGGCGAGGAATTCCGCCTTCATATCGTCGAGCTCTTGCAGCTTCCCGCCCATCCAATTGACCGTATCGACGAGATCCGTCAGTTCGGCCGGAGCGGTAATTTGGAGCGGCTGACCGAACTTCCCTTGGCCGATTTCTTTGATATGCCCTTGCAGCTGACGCAAGGGACGCAAGAGAGTGTAACTGGCGACGCCGGCCAGTCCCAGGGCAAAGACTAATGCCACCAGCACCAGTTGCTGCGTGACGGCTTCGGCTCGAACCGCGCTGGCCCGCGACTCGCTCACGCCTACACTGACCCTTGCTTCGTGCAAGTCGACGTACCCCTGAATGGAGGCGGCCATCCGATCCATGATGGCATCACGACGGTTCTCGTATCCGGGCACCGGGATCTTGCCCGCCGACAGCTCCACACCATCATGGAACAACACCAATCGCTCCTGAAGCAGTCGTCCCGTCTCGTACAATAACTGTTGCCCCTGTGGCGCGCTTTCCCGGCTCAGCACCTGCTGCAGGCTGCGCTGAAACTCTTCGACCTCTTCGTTGAAGTTCGCCAGAAACGCCGAATCTTTTGTGGCCAGATATTTCTTCTCGCTGTTCAATTGCACATAGAGTGAGCCCAACAACCGTTTCGCAGACTCAGCCGCCGGATAGTGATATGACGCCATTTCGGTACTCAGGGCCGTTAATTGCCTGAGCTGGAGCAATGCGTACAGATTGACTCCTCCCATGACCGCGACGATCACTAAGGAGGTCAGCAACAGGCGCCAAAAGATCGATAGCCGCATGTGCCAGAGCCTTTACGATAGAAGAAATGATGCTGGCGAGGAGCCTATTCTCATTGTGTATGAAAATCCATACACTATTTCACTCTGAGCCTCAAGCAGTTTGTCTGTCTAGACAGGATGACGGCCGACAGTTCCATACGGCATGGGAGTGGAGACCCCGGCCAGAGACGGTGCCTCAGGTGTCTCGCCCCACTCAGACTCCCGTATCGGCGCGTCGAGCGAACAATCGCTGCCGTCTCGACGCCCCGCGCAGTAATGCAAAGAGATGGCCGCGGAACAACAAGATCGCCGTCGCGGCCGGCGGCGTGAGCACGAGCAACAGCAGCTCCTGCGCATCGGGATCGAGCCCCACATAGGCTAACCAGCTCCCGACCACTGCAAACGGCAAGAGAAGAATTTGAATGAGTCCCAGTCCCGCTCCCCGCCCGACACCGCTGGCGATCTCAAAAAATTCGCGCAGCCCAGTTGGCGACAAGACGACCGGCAGCAACAGCAATACGAACGGCAGGAACCATTCGATCCAATGTTCCAGCACAAATTCATAGCTGGTCTTGATCACATCGAGCGGCGAATCGTGCCTGGCTTGATAGATCACTTCCGGCGCCGGATTCAGCAAGACAAAGAGCAGCAGCAATGCCGCGGACGACAGAAATTGGCCGTAGGGATTCGCGTGCACCCCCATGTCCAGCGCCATCATCGGCAGCCAGAGCACAAACCCGACGCTAATGACATCCCAGAAGTAATGGCCGAAACTCTGCATCACGTCGGACGGCTGAATCGTTCTGGTGGCGCTCAAGGCTTGCTCGATCAGGCGCAAGGTCGCGCCGACCAGCAAGGCATTGACAATGCCCAGCACAAGCCCGCCCACCATGCCCAGCGGCCCTGCAATCCGCGCCGCACCCAGGAACAAGACCCCAAACCCAACCAGCGCCAGGATCGTCAGCCACCCTCGTGCAAGCGACCGCCACGTGGCCTGCAAGGCCTGGCGATATAACTGGAAGGTGGCCGACAGTAGTTCACCCATCAGCGCGTACCCTAGTCGGGATTTCGGCGGAGGTCAAGCCTCTGTGAGAGTGGCTCATGGGTTGACTTGGACAGGCCGATGATTATCACAGGACCATCACACACGACACGGTACCGGCGTAAAGGAACAGACCATGGACATGAATCGCATGACGGTCAAATTGCAAGAGGCCTTGCAGACGGCCGCGGGGCATGCGCAACGGCGTAGCCATCAAGGCGTCGACGTGGAACATCTGCTGCTGGCTCTCCTCGATCAGGACGGTGGGATGACCCCCGCATTGCTCGAACGGACCGGGGTGACGCTGCCGGCCATCCGGCAAACTGTCGAGCAAGCGCTGGCCAAGATTCCTCAAGTTCAGGGTGCCGGAGCGGCTCCCGGACAGTTACACATGGCCACGCGGCTTGTCCAGATCCTCACCAAAGCGGAAGACGAGCAAAAATCCCTGAAAGATGACTATCTGAGTATCGAGCATGTGCTGCTGGCCATGGCGCAAGAAGACGGGCCGTTGAAGAAACTCGGCCTCACGCGCGACCGGCTGCTGGGCGGTCTGCACCAGGTACGCGGCAACCAGCGGGTGACCAACCAGGATCCGGAAGGCACCTATCAATCGCTGGAGAAATACGGACGGGATCTGACTCTCCTGGCCGGCAAAGGCACGCTCGACCCCGTGATTGGACGGGACGACGAAATCCGGCGCGTCATTCAAATCTTGTCCCGGCGGACAAAAAACAATCCCGTCTTGATCGGCGAGCCCGGCGTCGGCAAAACGGCCATCGTCGAAGGACTGGCCATCCGCATCGTGAAAGGCGACGTCCCCGAAGGATTGAAGCAAAAGAAATTGTTCGCATTGGATATGGGCTCGCTCGTCGCCGGCGCCAAGTTCCGGGGCGAATTCGAAGAGCGGCTGAAGGCGGTGCTCAAGGAAATCCAATCGTCCCAGGGACAGATTCTCCTGTTCATCGATGAACTGCACACCGTCGTCGGAGCCGGCGCCGCGGAAGGCGCGATGGACGCGGCCAACCTGTTGAAGCCGCTGCTCGCGCGGGGAGAATTGCATCTCATCGGCGCGACCACACTCGACGAGTATCGGAAGCACATCGAGAAAGACGCGGCGCTGGAACGGCGCTTCCAGACCGTCTTTGTCGACCAACCATCGGTGGAGAATACCGTCTCTATCCTGCGCGGGCTCAAAGAACGCTATGAAGTGCACCATGGGGTGCGGATCAAGGACAGTGCCTTGGTCGCGGCCGCGAAACTGTCGCACCGGTATATCTCTGACCGGTTTCTGCCGGACAAGGCCATCGATTTGGTCGATGAAGCGGCAGCCCGCCTGCGGACCGAAATCGATAGCCTGCCTGCCGAATTGGACGAGGTCTCGCGCAAGGTACTCCAACTGGAAATCGAGCGGGAAGCTTTACGGAAAGAAAAAGATCCGGCAAGCGCGGCCCGCTTGGCGACGCTCGAATCGGAGCTGGGGGACAAACAGCGCGAACTCCAGAGGCTAAAAACCAAGTGGGAGTCCGAAAAAGCATCCGTCGCCCGCCTGCGCAAGACGCGAGAAGCGATCGAAGAGGTCAAACGCCAGATTGAACAGGCGGAACGGGCCTATGACCTTAACCGCGTCGCCGAACTCCGGTACGGAGAATTGCCGCGCTTGGAGCGGGAACTCGGCATTGAACAGCAGCAGTTGGGGAAAAAGCAGCATGAGGCCAAGCTGTTGAAAGAGGAGGTGGATGAGGACGAAATCGCGGCAGTCGTCAGCCGTTGGACCGGCATCCCCGTTTCCCGCCTGCTCGAAGGTGAAACCGACAAGCTGTTGAAGCTGGAGGACCTGCTGCATCAGCGCGTGGTTGGACAGGAGGAGGGCGTTCGCGCCGTGGCTGATGCCGTACTCCGCGCGCGCTCCGGCATCAAAGATCCGAACCGCCCCATCGGGTCATTCTTATTCCTTGGTCCGACCGGCGTCGGGAAAACGGAGCTGGCTCGTGCCTTGGCCGCCATTCTGTTCGACGACGAAAACAACCTCGTCAGGATCGACATGTCCGAGTACATGGAGAAACATACGGTGGCCCGCTTGATCGGCGCTCCTCCCGGCTATGTCGGCTACGAAGAAGGCGGCCAATTGACCGAGGCGGTCAGGCGACGCCCGTTCTCCGTCATCTTGTTCGATGAGATCGAAAAGGCGCACCACGACGTATTCAACGTCCTGCTGCAAGTGCTGGACGACGGACGACTGACCGACTCACAGGGCCGCACGGTCGATTTCAAGAACACCGTGCTGATCATGACCTCCAACATCGGCAGTCCTCATATCCTCGAAGCACAGCAACGCGGTGCGTCGCATGAAGAAGTCAGAACCGTCGTCATGGGCGAACTACGGGAGCACTTCCGTCCGGAATTCCTCAACCGGGTAGACGAAGTGGTCGTGTTCCATCCGTTGGGCACGGAGCATCTGGTGAAGATCGTGGAAATTCAATTGCAGCGGCTGCGCCAGCGGCTCGAAGAACGGCGGATCACGCTCGCGTTGAGTCCGGCGGCGCTCCAACAACTGGGCACACGGGGCTACGACCCGGTCTACGGGGCACGGCCGCTCAAACGTTTGATCCAACAGGAATTGGAAACACCGATCGCGCGGTTATTGGTCAAAGGAGAATTACGGGACGGAGATACGGCGGCGGTCGATGTCAAAGACGGCGGGGTCGTCGTTGTACCGACCGTGACGGCCAAGTAACTGCCCTCTAACCAATAGAGACAGCTCCCCCCTTTGCATCGATGGTCTGTCCGGCCTTGGTCTGCTTCTCGACCTTCCACTCCTTGGCCGACACTTCGAGGAGATGCCCTTTCATGGTGTGAAATTCCGCGTGCGAGCATGACACAAGGCCGGGAGTTTTCACATCCAGCTGGAGCAACACTTTTCCCGTCTCCGCTTCCTTGAGCGCCACACGCTCGGCGGATTTGCTCACAGCGTAGGCCCGCCGCTCGTTGAACATCAGCGTGTTGTCCACCATCTTGGCCAGCATCTTTCCATTGACATCGAACAGCGCAAAATTGACCAGAAGCGCGCCGGTCGAAGGATGTCGGGTTACCTGGATTTGCGGCACCCCTTCGATTTCGATGGTGCCGTCGGAATTGCGATAGAGATTGGAGCCAACTTCGATATCCATGATCGGGTTCACGTTCCAAGTTTCAGGTTTCGAGTTCCGGTTATCTGATTGACGTTAGGCTTTCTTGATACGGTCGAGGATTAAGGCGATGCAGCCGGCCAGTAGCCCGCCGCCCATGATGGTGATCAGAAGTTCCGCGAGTTTGAGGTCCCAGACGGACCCTTGCGCCTCCATGACTTCTCGAATGCCGCCTTGCACCATGATAACGGAGAGCGCCATGGTCGCACCCACCGTAAACCACCATAAGAATACTTTCAACGTCGCCACAGACAACACTCCCTATGCATCCGGACTGCGGTCGAACGAGCGGTACTGAATGGCTTCCGCGACATGCATGGCGTTAATCTTATCAGACTCGGCGAGATCGGCAATGGTTCGCGCCACACGCAGAATGCGTCCATGGGCCCGCGCCGATAGCCGCAGCCTGGTCATGGCCTGTTCAAGCAGATCTTGCGCCGGCTGATCCAGTCCACAATACCGTTTGAGCTGCCGCGGCTTCAATTGAGCGTTCGTGTAGATGCCATCCTTCCGATAGCGAAGACGCTGGCGGTCACGGGCCGCGACAACGCGCGATCGGATCGCCGCCGACTCTTCGGCGGGAAGCTGTTCGGTCCGCAGTTCCCGAACCGGCACCGGCGGCACGTCCAGATGAAGATCCAGCCGGTCGAGCAGCGGACCGGACAGCTTCGCCCGGTAGCGGCGGATCTGCGTGACCGAGCAGACACAGGGCCTGGTCCGGTCTCCATAATAGCCGCAGGGGCAAGGATTCATCGCGGCGACCAGCATAAACCGCGCAGGGTATTTGAGCGACCCGCTGGCTCTCGTCAACGTGACGTGGCCGTCTTCCAGCGGCTGCCGTAATCCTTCCAAGACGCCCCGTTTGAATTCCGGCGATTCGTCGAGAAACAGCACGCCGTTATGAGCCAGCGAGACCTCGCCGGGTCTCGGCACCGTACCGCCGCCGACGAGCCCGGCATCGGAGATGCTGTGATGCGGAGCGCGGAAGGGGCGCACCGTCAACAAGGGCCGGTCAGGCGCCAGTTGACCGGCGACACTATGCACGCGCGTGGTCTCAATGGCTTCGTCTATATCCAGCAGAGGGAGAATCGACGGCAGACGGCGTGCCAGCATCGTCTTACCGGAGCCGGGAGGGCCGACCATCAGTACGTTATGTCCGCCCGCTGCCGCGATTTCGAGCGCCCGTTTTGCGTGATCCTGTCCACGCACGTCGCTGAAGTCTTCATCCTCGACCGGCCGGCCGGACTCCATCAGGCCGCGATTCGACAGGCACGGCGCGATCACTTGACCTCCCCTCAGAAACTCTACAGCCTCGGGGAGCGTATGGATGGGATACACGCACACCCCATCGACCAACGCCGCTTCGGGACCGTTCTCAGCCGGCAGCAACAACTCGAACCCTTTCCGGCACACCAAGCCGAATGACAACGACCCGGTGACCGGCTTGACGCGCCCGTCCAGCGAGAGTTCCCCGATCAGCACGCGCCGGCTCAGCGCCTCCTGCGAAATCACTTCTTCAGCGACGAGAATGCCGATCGCGATCGCCAAATCGAGTCCCGATCCTTCCTTCTTGATGCCAGCCGGGGCGAGATTGACCGTGATGCGTTTGGCGGGAAAATGGAACCCGCTGTTCTTCAGCGCGGAACGGACCCGATCACGGCTTTCCTTCACCGTCGCGTCGGGCAAGCCGACGACGGAAAATTGTGGAAGGCCGCCCGCTATATCGACTTCCACATCAACAAGATGGGCATCGAGACCGACGAGCGCCGCGCTCGTCACTTTGGCGAGCATGCAACAACCAGCCTTTCCACATTCGAAAAGAGGCGCGATTATAGGAATTCTTCCAAACCATTTCAATAGAACAGCCCGGCAGCATCGGCACTGACATCCGGTGGCCGAACGCGGTATACTCCGTCCCTATGCGCCTCTGGCACGTCCACCCAGAGGAACCCTTGTTTCAGATCGCGCCGCGGTCGACGCGAAGATTTTGTCTGGCCTTTCTTGGCATGGGGATGCTCGTGCTTCATGCAACGACCGGCAATCTTCCCATTGTGCCATCCGCGTTCGCCTCGCCCATTTCCATCCAGATACAGCGATCGGGGAAAGCTCCCTCCCCTCACGTCGGCGCGGCGATGGCCGTGCTCGCCACGCTGGAACAGGCGCGCGTGCTACCCCCTGAAGGCACCACAGAGGCCAATCGCATCATCAAATCCGTCATCCAACTGCAAGCTCTGTTCACTACGACCGCGGACTCCTCCGTGCAGGAGTTCATGCAGCGGGCAGTGGCGCACAAACAGAAGGAGCAGACCGCGCGGGTTTTAGCGCAGTTTCACTCAAGTGGCTGGACACCGGACGTACTGGAAGCGCTCGCCGATAAGGCATTCCGTAGCCCGGCAGAAGAGCTTCACCGTCTGGAACCGGGGCTCAGGTCGGTCAACCTGTCGGTGGACGACTTCAGATCCTTCATGCAGTTGGTGCGGGACGGCGAGCAGGCGCTCACCGAAATCGGGAAAAACTTTCACGACGTCTTTTCGTTCCACCGAAAGACAATGCCGGGAGCGCGAGACGGTACATAATAAGGAGGCCCTATGGCAACGAGAGCCTACATCCTCATCAAGGTCAAAGCCGGGAAAGCCAAAGACGTGGTCGCAGCATTGAAACGCATTCCCGGTGTCGAGCATGCGCATCCCTGCTTCGGCCGGCCCGATATTTTCGTCTTCATCAGCGTGCAGGACGAACGGGCGCTTTCTGATGTCGTCATTACCAAGATCCACGCCATCGACGGCGTGGAAGAAACTGATACGCACATCGTGGCCGAATGATAACCTGCACAGCGATGCCGCCGTTGTTCGCATCTCGTATCTCGTCGTTCGCGAGATACGCTCGCCTCGCACGCCTCGCGGACTCGTCGACGCGGGCTTCACGAATGACGATCGACGATCACGGACGCGCCGCCGGCCTGGGCTGACTGATAGCAGGCTTCTGCGATCTCGACGGCACGGCAACCATCTTCTCCTGTGATCGGCATAGGGGTGCCCTCCTCGATCGCTCGCAGAAATGCCGTGAGAGTGGCCAGGACCGTCTGAGAGGGAGGACAGTCCTTCTCTTCTCTGATCTCCCCGGAGTTGCTGGTCCAACGCAGTCGGCAGCTTGGCCAATCCGCCTGCAACCGTCCCTGCGATCCGATCCATTCGGCCAATCCCACACGTTCACCTGGCAGCCGCGCGATGTCGAGGATACACACCGTCCCGCCTTGCGTCACAAGGTGAGCGGAAACGACCGTCTCCGGTGCGGCCGGAGGAAACTGATTCATCGTGCAGCGAACGTCCCGCACCTCTTCGCCGGTCAAAAAACGCACCGCATCGAGCATATGGATACCGATCTCGATCAACGCACCCCGGCGGCCGTACCCTTCCGCGTGGCCAGGAGCCGTGTGTCTCGTTTCGATATGGCTCGTCAAGAGCAGCCGTTCCGATCGCCCAATAAGATGCCGCCGCTTGTGCAATTCTTGGATCGTGGCATCAAATCGTAACGTCTGCGCCGTCATGATCGGCATGCCGGCTTCACGGGCCGCGGCCATCATCGCGCGCGCATCGTCGGCCGAGGCCGCCAACGGTTTCTCGATCAAGACCGGCTTACGGGCCTGAACAGCCAGCCGGCAGATGTCGCGGGAAAAGACCGGGGGAGTAACCGCGATAACCGCCTCGACGGACGGATCGTCGATAAGGGCACGCGCCTCTCCGTAGACGGCGATTGATCCCGCGCCAGGCAGGTCGAACCCCTCTTCCGGACGTCGACGACACACCGCCTTGAGTGCGGCAGCCGGCACATCGTCCAGAAGATGCCGGGCATAGCGCATTCCATGGCGCCCCACGCCAATCAAGCCGATGCCGATAGGTTTGTTTTTCATCTCTCCTGTTTTATAAACCGTTCTACCCGCCGACACTACTCCGCTCATCGGTGGCGCTCGTCTTTCGTGAAGCCCGCTTCGCCGATTCAGCCCGCGTCGACGAGTCCGCGAGGCGTGCACGGCACGAGCGACGCTTCACAAGATACGCTGCAGGGAGTCCGTTGACATTCCCGCAAACGGCTCCCTATAGTCAATCGTATGACGAATACACAGACCGCCCCTTTCGCCTTACAACAGATCGGGACTGGAACCGCGCGGTTTCCCAGCGGTGTGCCCATTCCCACCCACACCGACCAAATGGTCGATCCCTATTTCAGAACGCGGATGCCGAAAGAACATCAGATCGACAGCCTGCTGTTCTGGCCGCAAGTTCAGGGCGTGTATCCCGGCTTGGTGCTCCTCCACGACTGGTGGGGGCTGACCGGACAAATGAAAGATCTCGGTGCTCGGCTGGCCTGCGAGGGGTATGTGGTCATCATTCCCAATCTCTATGGCCGGCAAGGCGGCATGGTCACGGCGAATGATGAGGTCGCGGCGGCTCTGATGGACAGACAGCACGACGCGCAGGTGCTCACCGACATCAATTCCTGTTGTGAATATCTCAACACACGCACCTTCGCAAAACGGAACATCCACGGCGTCGTCGGCTATGGAATGGGGGGCACGTACGCATTGCGGTTCGCCTGCTCTCGAAAACGGCTGCGGGCCGCCGTGTCATATTACGGCAAGACGATTCAGCCGCTCGAATTGGTGAAGGAACTCGCCTCTCCCTTCTTGTATCACCGGGCTGGAAAAGATTCCTGGGTGACGAACGACGACATTGAATCGTTACGCGCCGCTGCCGGGGAGTATGGAAAGAAAACTGAAATCCATGTGTACCAGGACGCCGCTCAGGCATTCTGCAACGAGATGAAGCCGGCTGCCTATCGAGCCGACGCGACGGCCTTGGCCTGGGAACGCACCGCCACGTTTCTCAAGACCTGCTTCCAAGGCGCATAACCGCCAGGCCGCTTCCCGTTCACATCAACGAGTATCGCGATGGACAGGATTGGATCTTCTCAGCCGCACGTGCTTGCCGGAGCCATCATACTGACGGCAACCCTGTGCCTCACGATGCCGATGGCCGCCGCTGCCGCCGTCCACAGTTCACCGGCAGCGCTGTCCGATGTCGTCGCTGGACAAGCATCCCAGCTGGCCGCCGTCGATTCAAACACCGCCGCCATCACGCTGTTCACCTCGACGATCGGTCCTTCTGTCGGCTTGAAGGATGCGTCCAGCATCCTGACCGCCAGAGGCCTGTCCGCCAAGGCCAAGTCCGACTTGGGTCTCACCGAATTGTCTCAGTCGGCCCATGAACTCATCGCAGCCCTTGCCGCCTGGCGGTTGGCCGAGTCGATCTATCACTCTGAGTCACCAACACAGGCAGGGCCGGCTGCTTCCCCCGCACAGCGAGACTGGTTGAACGCCACGACTCGCTTGACGACCCTCGCCGATTTTTTTCGGCTGGCCGACGCCACCCCTCCCGCCGAGACATCATCAGCCTCCTCACGGACACAACGGCCAGAGCTGCTCGTGGCAGCCCACAAACTAGCCTCCGAAGCCCAGCAACGGGCGCTGGCCGCGTGGTCGTCCCTTCACGAATGGAAAGAACGGGTCCGGCAAGCCAGAGGCCTGGCCCGCCTCTGTGGAACATGGCAATGGATCATCCACAACCACCACAATCACCAAGAGCAGAAAATGACCATCGCGTTTCCTCCAGCCGGGCAGACATCGGCCAATGTGTCCGTACCGGCTGAAGCCGTCGTGCTCGGCGACAGCATCTATTTGCGGTGGGAAGAACGCGGCTATGTGCAGGAAGACAGTTTGCTGTTCGTCACGGAAGGACACAAGAAAGATGCGCTCGACGAGCCGATGAAACTTGAAGGATCGTTTGCGAATAACACCGGGGGCTGGGGACCCATTTCCGCCAAACGCCTTGCCAAGTGCCAGCCCTGAACCTCAGCCTATTTCCTCTGCCACAGCCGCCAGCCGAAGAGCCCCCAGCCGATGATAAATGTTAAGCCACCCAGCGGAGTGATCGGTCCCATCCACTTCTGCCCCGCCAGCGAAATCCCGTAGAGACTTCCGCAAAACATCACCATCCCCACGGCAAAAATCCATCCGGCGGTCGTCAACCGAGGATCACCGAAGAGCCTCGCCGCCATTCCGGCCAGAATCATCCCAAACGCATGGTACATCTGATAGCGAGTGCCCGTATCGTAGGCGGCCAACATCGGCGGCTCTAGGATAGTCTTCAGCATGTGCGCACCGAACGCGCCGGCAGCTACGCCGACTCCTGCCAGGATACAGCCCATGACAATTACCCGCCGCGATGATGCGTCCACATCCATGATTGTGTTCCCTCAGGTTTCTTTTATAGGGGCGAACAAAACGACGCATCATAACGCGATCACCCTCCGGCTTCTAGCCTGAAGATCGGAGCGTATGGCCGAAAGCGAATGGGCTATAGTGGGAAACAGACTTGGCCTTTGATCCCTCTTGGGCCGAACGGACAATCCCTCTGACTATCACATTAGGTCTTGCCGGCACTACGCAGACAAGGAGTGAGGCAACCCAAAAACAAATATACGATCTACGTGTTAGAATCGCATGGCACGCGATCAGACGACGGGCACAGACGGCGATGCAAGAGAGTGCCGGCCCTCTACGTTCGAAGGAGGACGACAGTGGCGGGAATGTTCGGCGAAAATCCGCTGACAATGTTAATCCCCATCGCGATTCTTATTGCCGCGGTCATTGTGTTCGCGTTTATGACGGCCGGGTACTAGGGAATCCGTGGGTGAATACTAGGGGCAGATTGAGTTAGCCTGATTTGACGGCCACCTCAAATGGGGCCACGATTGCCACGCAGGAGGTGCGCGATGGGCCAACGACGAGGCGGTTCTCCCCGAGTTTAAGCGACAAGCTGTGGAGCTGCTAAATGCCGGGCAATGGCCTGCTGCCGGAGACAGAAAAGTGGTCGCCACGCGATCCGTGGAACGCATGATCAGGAGCGCCATCATCACATCCGTTTGATCGAACAGTACAGCCCATAGGCTTGGGCCACGATCCCGGTCGCCAGCAACCCCAGGGCGGTCTGAAGCCAATGTGACGTAGGAGAATCGAGGCCGTCCATGCCGACGACAAACCCCAGGGCGATGGCGACGATGCCGACGGATCGCGCAATGACGCCCCTGAGCCGCCAATTCGGTGCTGATGGGGATGTCGGAGGCACGATTCTGCAAGTCTATCTCTGATGCGAGGACGAGCGCAATCGCGCCTCATCGTACGACCGCGCTGTGATGGATCGCATCTTCATCGGAGACGGCGCTCGACAGGGCGTGACAGATGATCGCGCCGTGCCGGCTTTTGTTCTTTCTAAATATCTTCTCATGTTCTACTAATCTTCCTCTCATGTTGCATGTTTATCGTGTATGCACCGGCACGAAGATCGCTGAGATCCGCGACACACGATCACAGCCGTCAGCCGGCTGGACCGACGCCTAACAAGAAAGGAGCCAGCATGACCGACGTAACGACCGCCACATCCATCGTCGTGAGTCCCGTGAGGAACGGCGCGACGCGGTTATCACCAAACCATCTTGTGGGTTTAGCTCTTCGACTGTCCATATTCAGGGCGGATCGCTGGGGACGGCGGGCGCGCTTTTACGAGCGTCACCGCGACTACTTTCCTCGGCTGATCGCCGGCCGGTTTGTCGCCCGGTGCCGTGAATTGGAGGCGAGATACCGGGGACTCGCCAAGGCGCTCTTCGGCCTTTCGGCTCACGATCAGATGATACCGGTCCGAGCGATTGCCTCACCGCGAAAGCAGGGGAAACGGATCGCACTGCCTCACCGCCTTGCCTTGACTTCGATACGGTGAACCGTCCGAGCATTGACGAGGCGGCCAGGGAAATGCCCAGTTATTCCTGGCCGCAGAGGACTTCCCACAAGGCGTGGTTGACGCTTGCGGGGTCAATCGGCAACCAGGCGTCTTGATCCACATAGCCGTGAGACGCCGTGCCGGTCCCCATGTGAGAAAGAAACTCGATGTACGCGAGTAAGCGAATCCGTTTACGCTTGCAGTCGAGTTGTTTCTGGGTCTTCGTGGAAAAGAACCGGTGCGGGCTCATCATGAAACGGCCGAACCCCACACCTCCCTGCATCATCTTATAATCGGTCAATTGCCAGACCGTCACCACTCTCCCTTCCCGGTTGATGGTGTCGGGATCGATATACACGGTCCTGAGCCCAGGATCGAGATAGTCCTTCTCGACTGCCACCCACTCCGCGTAGACCGATTCACCGTTGAACATGATCAACGTGATACAGAGCGCCCGTAACAGCTGGAGCACTCGATCAATCATGGCTGGCTGAGAATATGTTACTGCGGCATCGACGAGAACCGGCAGGGAGGGGAACTCAGCTTTCAAACACATGGCCGCATTTTAGACAATGCAGCTTTGCCCCGATGGTGCTCTTCCATTTTTCCAACTGTTTCGTGTAGGCCTTATTCTTCCACACGCCATAGCCGACCCACACACTTAAAAACCCCACGGTGGACAAGAGGTCCGCCATAGCGGTTCCCGATCCCGATGTCTCCGGCGAAGCCATAGAGAGCATGATGCCGACATTGACCGGCATCGCCAGGAAGAATCCCTGGACATAGGCCCATGGCTGCTTCGGCGGATTGTATTGTTGGGCCAACCCGCTCTTCACACCGGCCGCGGCGTCCTGCTTCACAATATCGCCGATCCGTTTTGCATCTCCAGCTTTACAGGACGGACATGTGTGCTTGCCAGCCATCGTCGCACCTCCTCCGTCAGTACATCGCAGGAACCCGTCTCAGCCCCCGATCGCAATCATAATACTTTTCCCAGAGCGATACCAGACCCTCCATCGGGCAGGCGACACGGGCCCGCCCCTCCACCCTATGCGATCGGGCTTCCAAAATTCCCGGTCCTTGGCCTACAATGCCAACCAGACTACCACCGTCAGAAAGGAGGCCTCGGGTTGACGGCACTCCATCGCACTAAGGAGATGTGACCCCATGCGCATGTTTCAAGTACGGCAAACCATCACATATGAACTGACCCTCGCGGCGGGGACCGAACAAGAAGCCATTCTCAAAGCCAAGGGCATCCCACTCACACAATGGACCGCCGAACCGGATGAGGTCACAGCCGAGTTGGTCGATGAAACGGATGAAATCGACGAATACTGACAGGCCGTCGAACGCAGCGCTTCGCATGGTGCTCGCGCCGCACCGGCGCGCTCACTTAAGTCACTTTTTCCCACAGGCATATTTCCACA
This sequence comes from Nitrospira sp., assembly GCA_036277675.1. Classification (GTDB taxonomy): domain Bacteria; phylum Nitrospirota; class Nitrospiria; order Nitrospirales; family Nitrospiraceae; genus Nitrospira_D. Next base: position 18,239 of record DASUMN010000137.1, read on the forward strand.
CCGATTGGGCCAGCGTACCTTTTGGAATCGACGCCCAGTTTGATTCCACGGTTCGTTCATAGACGACCTTGCCTGTTCCCATCTGCCCGGCAAACCGGACCAAGGCGACAAGCCGAAATCGTTCGTTCGTACAATCGTGCTCTTCCTGGGCGCGCGACGACAAATAGGTCTCGGCCCCTCGTGTGTGGGCCATTTTGAGATCGTCCAGGACCCAGAGCCTCACCGTATCGCCAGTCCGTTGAAGTGATCCCTGATCAACATACACCGTCGCGTTGGCATTACGATCGACCAGCAGCCACTCCGCACCGGAAGGAATGGCACTCACCGGCTGAAGCGCGACTACGATGAAGAGAACTGCGGGAAGCATGCGGAGGATGAATGGCCCGGCCGAATACATGACGCCCTCGCTACGGAAGGGCTGATCGAGAGAGAAGACCGGATGCGGCCTTGTTTACATTCTACGGCTGATTCGGTTCACCCAACTTCTTCACAACACAGTCATTGAAGGCCATTCGCCGGTGATAGGGAGTCCAGAACCAGTTGTACTTCTTCACCATATCCAACTCATCCACATAGTCATTGCACCGCTTTGCCTGCGTCTCGCTCGCTTCAAGCGGCGACGTCATGACCCACGCCCCAACTCCGATGGCGAAAAAAAACAGCCCGATGCTCGCAACGAGCACCATCATGCTCTTTGTGTTCATGAATCCCCTCTATCCGTTTGCTTGCGGCAACTCCACAATTCAACTGGTGCCGGAGGCCGGAATCGAACCGGCACGGAGATTTTGTCTCCGAGGGATTTTAAGTCCCTTGCGTCTACCAATTCCGCCACTCCGGCACACCGGCGTCACGGTCACGTCATGTGTAAACCAGTTAGTCTTGCGGCATGGCCATCCATGTCCCAAACGGCGGGACTGTAGCATCGGGGTCAAACGTATTCAAGCGGTCAAAGGAGGGCTCAGGAGGTATGACGAGTGACCAGCAGGGCCGCCGGCCTGAGCCGAGCGATCGGCGCCAGACCGGCAGATGAGAACCTTTTTACACGTCAGTTCAACGTCGCCGTGAGGACCGGTGGCTCTTCGCAGGGCTTGGCGATCTCGTTCCGATGACTCATCACTTCCTTCACCCCGGCCTGGACAGAGCGGCCCATTCGAAGGGCTTGGACCTGCGCCTTCTTCGCATAGCGGCTCAGATCGCGGCGGGTTTGGACGCCCGACTTCGGCGCGAAGAGGAGCCCGAGACCAGCCCCGAGTACGGCACCTCCCGCGATCATCGCTGCGACCTTGGCAACCTGTTTCCCCTGTTCCGACATGGTAAACCTCCCTTAGGTGTTGCACTGATCTGATGACAGTGTGTCGATGATCTCATGCTTGAGCAGCAATCGTGCCAGACACAATCTGCCTCTATCCCGATGAAATATTTGCGCTCTATCTCAGACGATTAGGTCCGGCTCATAAAGGGTCTCGTTTTGCCAACAGTTCCTGACACAGTCGTTTCAGAAATCCAACAGTCATGCGTCTCCATTTATGGCCACCAGAGCCGATTTGCTTGAATATCATCCCACATGACAACCGACCACCAATCAGCTTGCAATGACGAACCGCCTCCCATATGATCCGCTGCTACCAACCAGGAGGCAGAGTGGGCTCGTTTGCCGCCATTCAGTTCCCCAACATCGATCCAGTCTTTTTCGCGCTCGGCCCGGTGCAATTCCGCTGGTATGGATTGATGTACTTGATCGGCCTGTCGGCCGCCTACCTATTGATCAAACGAAAAGCGTCTCGCAAGGATCTGCCCATTTCGCCGAACCAGGTCTACGACATGGTGGTCTTCGCAGCATTGGGTGTGTTTCTGGGAGGAAGACTCGGTTACACCCTGTTTTACAATTTCCCGTACTACGCGGAACATCCTCTGAAAATCATCGCCGTCTGGGAAGGCGGCATGTCGTTTCACGGCGGCCTGCTCGGCTCGATCGTGGCCTTGCTCTGGTTCAGCAAGCGAACTGGAATCCCCACCTATACCATTGCGGATTTGGCTGCGGCCGTCACCCCGATCGGGCTCGGATTCGGCCGGCTCGGCAACTTCATTAACGGTGAGCTCTACGGAAGGGCAACGGACGTAGACTGGTGCATGGTATTCCCCGGAGCCGGTCCGGCCTGTCGGCATCCATCCCAGCTCTATGAAGCAGGGCTTGAGGGTCTGTTACTGTTTATCGTCCTATGGATCATCGGACGATGCACGACGCCTCCAGGGACCATTTTCTGGAGTTTTCTGAGCGGCTATGGCCTCTGCCGGTTGTTCGTGGAATTGTTTCGAGAGCCGGACCAGCACATTGGCTTCATGTTCGGTCAGATCACCATGGGACAAATGCTCTCTATACCTATGGTACTGATTGGCCTCGTCATGCTGACGTGGGGATTCTCCAAGTCCATGCAAAATTCTTCAACAAAGGCACGGACCTAGGTTTCGGGTTTTGGGTCTCGAAACTCGCAACTCGAAACCGGCTTCAATACGGCATTTCATCATCATCTAATCCGACGTGGTGTCCCAGTTCGTGAACCACCGTGTCGTAGACTTCTTGCACCACTTCCTCCGGAGTCTCGCACTGGCGGAGGATCGGCCCCCGATAAATCGAAATCTTCGCCGGCTGCGTCCCCCCGGCCGTAAAAAACGACTCTTCGGCCAATGACTGGCCTTGATAGAGCCCCAAGAGATCGTCTTCACCGCCGATCTCCAGATCCTCCAACACGTCTTGCGGGGGCTCCTCCTCCACCACCACAGCAATCGATTCCATCAGCTTGGCGTAGGGAGGCGGCAGATCCGCAATCGCCTGTTGAACCAGCTGCGCGAATGCTTCCGGTGAAATATCTTGGCGCCGTTTGGCTGTCACGGTCCGCGCTCTCCGCTACAGTTCCACACGCACCCCGGGCCGCACAAAAACGAACTCAAATGAGGCCGCTTCGCCCCGCAGACACTGTCCAGCCGCGGCGCGATAGGCTTCCGCCTGTGGCGCATAGTGCTGAGCCCGCGCCGGGGCTTCGCCGGCTTCAATCTGATCGGTCTTATAATCCACGATCCAGAGCGTCCCGTCGAGACGATACATCAGATCGATCACCCCTTCCATCACCTGCCCCTCGCGCCAGGGAATAACGAAGGGTATTTCCCGGCCTAAGATTGTCGCGTTGCGCATACGCCGATACCATTCCGACGACAGGAACGAGCCGACAATTGAACTCAGATCGTCCCGCACCGCTTCCAAACAATCCTCCTCAAGGGGAATGCAGGAACGGCAGAGCGACTCGAGTTCCATGACAGACGGCGGTGTGGCTCTGGTGAAATCCCACCGTTCAAGAAGCGCGTGGGCGCAGATGCCGACGAACCGCCCATACCCCTCCGTTTTGTGCTCCCGGCTTCGTACCGTTTCGCCAGCGAGACGGTCGTCGTGCATCCGCGATGGAGTCACTTTTCGAGGCAGGCTACGGATCTCTGTTCGGCGCGTTTGCCTCATGACATACCGTTCGATCCACATCGGCAACGAAAGGGCTGCAACAGAGGCTACGGCTTTGCGAGGCTTTTGCCGGCTGGTCGTCGCTACGGGTACGATGGTGCGGGCCATGCTGGCGGTACCAACCTCGATATCGGTGCCTTCTTTCTCGAAAGCTTCGCTCCCAACTGCCTCTTGCAGCAGCCCCAGCACCGCATCGCGCCCGGGCTTTCGGACAAGGCCACCGGACAGCACCAACAGATCGCGGG
>DASUMN010000138.1:0-3845 GCA_036277675.1 Nitrospira sp.
TCCGGTTGTAGCGGCGAGGCATGAACATATTGCCCCTTGCCGTGGAGTTGGTGGCAGAGCTGAATCGATTCCGTGAGCATGTCTTTCCTGATGCTTTCGGGCAGGGCATTGAACATGGCTTCGTTGTGATGGACCAGCAACAAGTATTTCATATGAACATCTCCGATGGTATTCTCTCGCTGTTCGTAGATTCGGGATCGACCAGTTGTCCAGACTCAATCCAATTCAGCCAGCCGACTTTCGAGAAATCGCCGCTCGGGCTCCTGTTTCGTGAGAGTCAGGGCGTTCTCATACGACAGGCGAGCCTCTTCTTTCATCCCCAATCGACGGCAGAGATCGGCTCGTGCGGCATGAGCCAAGTGATAGTCGGTCAATTCCCCACTCTGCAAGAGTGCATCCACCAATTCCAAGCCTTTGGCCGGTCCATCACGCATGGCCACTGCGACAGCTCGGTTGAGTGCGACGATCGGCGACGGTTCTATCCGTGCAAGGAGATCGTAAAGGGCGACGATTTGTGCCCAATCCGTTTCCGATGCCTTGGACGCCTCCGCGTGCACGGCGGCAATGGCTGACTGCAGTGTGTAAGGGCCGATTCGTTTCTTGGACAGGGCGCGTTCAACGAGAGCAATCCCTTCTTTGATAGAGTCCTGGTTCCAGAGGGAACGGTCTTGATCCTCTAACAAGACGAGATCGCCGTTTGTCGACGTCCGCGCCGGCCTGCGCGATTCATGCAGGAGCATCAACGCAAGCAGGCCCATGACTTCCGGTTCCGGCAGCAACTGCAACAGGAGCCGCCCGAGGCGAATTGCTTCGCCGCACAAATGGGCTCTGGTGAGCGAGGCGCCGAACGAAGCCGAATAGCCCTCGTTGAACACGAGATACACGACTCGAAGGACCGTATCCAGCCGGTCCGGTAATTCGGATGGCGCCGGAACTTCGTAGGGGATGCGCGCATCACGGATCTTCGCTTTGGCACGCACAATCCGTTGGGCGACCGTAGCGGGCTTGGTGAGAAACGCACGCGCGATTTCTTCAGTCGTCAGATTGCAGACTTCGCGCAGGGTCATCGGGATTTGGGCTTCTGCCGAAAGCGCCGGGTGGCAGCAGGTGAAGATCAGTCGCAAGCGATCATCGTCAATAGACTCCTCCTCCTGTTCAGTCGGATCGCTTGTGGTGGCTTCCATGTGTTTGGCAAGCTCTCCCAGGGAGGCGTCGTAGCGGGCGCGTCTCCTCATGCCATCGATCGCGTTGAAGCGGCCGGTGGAGACGAGCCAGGCGCGTGGATTGGCCGGTACACCATCTCGTGGCCATTGCGTCATCGCTGATGCGAAGGCTTCATGCAGGGCTTCTTCGGCGAGATCGAAATCCTTCAGCAGTCGAATCAACGTGGCCAGCACCCGGCGTGATTCGGCGCGGTAGATCTCTTCCACCCGCAGGCGTGCCAGTTCGGTCGCGTCATTACTCATGGACGTACCCGGTTAGGCGCAGCCCTGCTCCTTCATGGGGCGGACTTCCACACTACCAAAGCGGGCAGCCGGAAACTGCGCCGCGATACGGATTGCATCGTTCAGGTCCGGGACGTCGATCATCAGAAATCCACCGAGTTGCTCTTTGGTCTCGGCGAACGGCCCATCGATGGTCGAGGTCTTTCCTTCTCGCACCCGTACAGTCGTCGCAGCTTCTACCGGGTGAAGTGGGGAAGCCGCAAGCAACTGGCCGGCCTTCTGCAGTGTATCGCAGTAGGACATCGATTCGTCCGAAATGGCGCGCCGCTCGTGGCTGGGAAAGGAATTCAAGACCTTTTCTTCGACGTAGATAAGACAGAGGTATTTCATGATGGGCTCCTGGGTTAGTGAACGGGAACACTCGGTTGACATAGGATAGTCGCCATACCTTTCAAAAATCGACAATGGGGCTTGGGGCTCTCCCGCTCCGTCTGGTTTCCGGCTCTGAAACAGGCTATTGTTGAGCTGGACGATTGGAAAGGAGGCGCAGATGGCTGACAAGAAAATCATTGCCGTGGTGGGAGCGACCGGAGCGCAGGGCGGCGGGCTAGTCCGTGCCATCACTCACGAGCCGGCCAGTGGATTTGTGGTTCGCGCGCTCACGCGTGATACCAGTTCGGACAGGGCCAAGGCCTTGTCGGCTCTCGGGGCGGAAGTGATCACCGCCGATCTGGATGATGCTGAGAGCCTCAAGCGGGCGTTCGCGGGTTGTTACGGCACATTTTGCCTGACGAATTTCTGGGAGCATTTCTCGCCCGAGAAAGAACTGGCTCAAGCCAAGGCGTTGGCCCAGGCCGCCAAACAAGCCGGCGTCCGGCACGTCGTCTGGTCGACGCTCGAAGATACCAGGCGCTGGGTTCCCCTGACCGATCAGCGGATGCCGACTTTGATGGGAAAGTACAAGGTGCCTCATTTCGATGCGAAAGGCGAGGCGGACGCGGAATTCACCAAATTGGGGCTGCCTGTCACCTTACTAGCCACATCATTTTATTGGGAGAACATGATTTCTTTCGGCATGGGACCGAAGAAGGGTTCGGATGGGACGCTGACCTTGAGTTTGCCGATGGGTGACAAGAAGCTCTCCGGCATTGCCGTCGAGGATATCGGCAAATGTTGCTTCGGGGTGTTTAAGAGAGGGCAGGAATTCATAGGACAGACGATCGGCATTGCCGGGGAACATCTGACCGGGAAGGAAATGGCCGCAGCCATGACCAAGGCCCTGGGGAAGCCCGTCACGTACAACTCGGTGCCGTTCGAGGCATACAGAAAACTTGGATTTCCCGGCGCCGAGGATCTCGGGAACATGTTTCAATTCAAGCACGATTTCAACGATGTCTTCTGTGGCGCTCGCAATCTCGCCCTGTCTCGATCGCTCAATCCCTCGCTCCAGACCTTTGAGCAGTGGCTGGCGCAGAACAAGAGCCGAATTCCGCTCGAATCCTGACGTCAGGACAGAAGGCGACGCGCATGCTCACGATAGAGAATCCTGATTCGAGAATCCGCTGTGCGTGGGCCGGCGGCAAACCGCACATGATCCGGTACCACGATCGGGAATGGGGGGTGCCGGTTCATAACGACCGGAGACATTTCGAACTGCTCCTACTGGAGGGGGCGCAGGCGGGTTTGACCTGGGATACGATCTTGCGCAAGCGGGCCGGCTATCGGAACGTGTTCGCGAACTTCGACCCGAAGCAGGTGGCCCGCTTCACGGCGAAGCAAAAAGCGGCGCTGTTGCACGATCCGAGCATCGTTCGGAACCGCCTCAAGATCGACGCGGCCGTCACGAATGCGCGAGCGTTTCTGGCTGTCCAACGAGAATTTGGCTCGTTCGATCGCTATGTGTGGGCCTTCGTCGGCGGGAAGCCAAAGATCAATTGGTGGAAGACTCTCAAGCAGGTTCCCGCCACGACGCCGGAGAGTGACGTGCTGTCAAAGGATCTCAAAAAGCGGGGCTTTCGCTTCGTCGGCAGCACGATCGTCTACGCCTACATGCAGGCTGTCGGCCTGGTGAATGACCATACAAGGGATTGCTTTCGAAAAGGCAAGTGATCCCGTTGAATGGCCAGGAATCGGCGAACGGCCCGTCGGTCGTCGAGGTCTTATCCACGCGGACCCGCACGGCGGAGTGTTTTCGGTTCCCTCATCTGTAGGGAAACGCATCGAGCGAGTATGGATTTTCCTTCGCTTACGTAGTCTCTCAAAATCAGAGCGTGCTGCTTTCGAAGAGATTACGTGAAAAGCCGGTATCGGCACGGCTCTTGCTGCTCTTTCCTTCTGATCCGTGGGCTGCCTGCAGACCGGAGGCAACACGATGTCCAGTCGCCCCTTCAAAGCTGACGC
>DASUMN010000139.1:0-8958 GCA_036277675.1 Nitrospira sp.
AAACCCATGATGATGAACGCGATGACCAGGCCGTACAACGCAATGGCTTCCACCAGCGCGAACCCGATCCACATATACTTCGTGACACGCCCTTCGGCTTCAGGCTGGCGTGCCACCACCTCGATCATCTTGCCGAAAATATAGCCGATTCCTACCCCGGCCCCGGCAAATCCTGCCGCGGCACAGCCCATCCCGATCAACCCTGCTGCTGCTGAATCCATTATGGCGTACTCCTCCCTTGTCTAAACTCACACGCGCTAATGCGCATGCTCTTCATGTCCATGCAAATGAAACGCGTCTCCCAAATAGACGCAGGTCAAAATCGTGAAAATATAGGCTTGGATGAACGCGATACCAAATTCCAATCCGTAGATCGCGACCGTAAACACAAACGGCAGCCACCCGATCAACAATCCGCCACCGACCGTGAGGCCGAACAACACCGCAAGCATCACGTGGCCTGCCGTCATATTCGCAAAAAGCCGGACTGCCAACGAAATGGGCCGGGCAATCTGGCTGATGATCTCAATCGGGATCATGAGGGGCACCAGCCATCCCGGTGTGCCGGGTGGAACCAGAATGCCCAGAAACTTGACTCCATGTAATGAAAATCCGACAACCAGGCTTATTCCATACACCAGGAAGGAGAAAACGGCCGTCACGATAATCTGGCTCGTCACGGTGTAGGTCCCTGGAATGAGCCCGATGTAATTGGAGAACAGAATAAACACGAAGAGTGTGGCGACGAGCGGGAAAAATCGCATGCCGTCTTTCCCCATCGTCTCCATAATCATGTTGCGAATGAACTCCACCATCATCTCTGCCAGGCTCTGTAATTTACCGGGCACCAGCTTGCGTGACGATCCAGCCATCACCATAAGCACCGCTGCCACGGCGATCACCACCCACATAAAGACCACGGCTTTATTGATGGAAATATCCAACCCACCGATCGACATCGGAACCCAGGGTTGAAGCTCAAACTGATGCAGCGGACTTTCTTCCATGATTATCCTTGCTTATTCACATCGGCAGGCGGGTCTTGCCACCGCTGCGCAGATCGATACGCACTCCTCATTCCGGCCGCTAGCCCCAACACTAACCCGATGACGAGTCCCCACGGAATTGTCCCGAAGAGATACGTATCGACGGCCCATCCAAGCCCCCCTCCGACGATCAGCGCAGCCAGCAGTTCCGTTCCGATTCGAACAGCCTGGCCGAGCCCCGCGTATAAGGGATCTTGTGGAGGGGGCATCCCAAACCCACGGAAGGCGAGAGCACGTCAGCAGAACTCTTCCGACATATGGGCGTGCAATTTAAGCAGAGCCACGTTCAAAATGTCAAGCTGATATGGGCCTATTTCTACGGAAGTGGCTGCGGTATAGTGACCCACTTTCTTCGAACACCTGTGTGAGGGCCATGCCACTCATGACATCTCCTCCCACGACCTTCCTACAAGGTCCCCCATCACCGCTCATCGTCACTTGCCCCCGTCCTTCGGCAGGTCCTTTTGACCTCTACACCAGCATCGCGTCGCCTCGACGTCCCTCCTTCCTGTTCGAGAGTGGCTGCGGCACGAGCAGGATGGGGCGATACTCGTTCTTTGCCAGCGACCCATATCAAACCCTAAGCGGAACAGCCGATCGGTATCTGTGGCAATCGGCACACGGCCAGGAAGAGTCCGGGCAGGCCCCGTTCCACTACCTCACCAAACTCGTGGGCACTTCATCGATCGCCCGCCCTCATGACGCCCCGCCCTTCTTCGGGGGAGCGATCGGTTATTTCAGCTACGACCTTGCCCGCCGATTCGAACGATTACCGTCATTGGCGCTCGATGACCTGACAACACCGGACTTCGAATTCGCATTCTTCGACCTCGTCGCGGCGATCGATCACGAGTTGAATGTCCTGGTCCTCATGTTCTGCCCGCCGCTCGAACGATTCCTGAGCGAAACTCGTGAAAAATTGTATCGCGAGGGTTGCGACCGGCTGACTGCCCTGCACGCACAACTGTTCAGCCCTCCCGTAACCGCAGCAACAGACACAACGGATATCCGCCTCACGTTCTCGCCGGACCAAGACCGATCGTCCTACATGGATCGCGTCCGCCGATGCCAGGACTATATCGCGGCGGGCGACATCTACCAGGCCAATGTATCCCATCGCTTTACCGTCACGGGCGACACATTGCCGCCTCAACCCGATCTCCGGTCCGATCTGCTGGCATATGGCCGCGTGCGTGCGCTCAATCCTGCACCGTTTTCCGGATTACTCCGGCTCGATCGAGTACGCTTGATCAGTTCATCGCCTGAGCGGCTCATTCGGCTCAACGGGCATCAGGCCGATACGCGTCCAATCGCCGGGACGAGACCGCGCGGAGCGAATACCGACGCCGACCAGCGGCTCGCAGATGAACTGCGCAACAACGAGAAAGAGCGGGCCGAGCATGTCATGCTGGTCGATCTCGAACGGAATGATCTCGGTCGAGTCTGCAAGTATGGGAGCGTCCGAGTGGACGAGCTGATGACGCTGGAACACTATTCCCATGTCCATCATCTCGTCTCCCATGTCACAGGCACCTTGAAGTCCGATGCCACCGGCTTTGACTTGCTCAAGGCTGTTTTCCCAGGAGGAACGATTACCGGTGTTCCGAAAATCCGTTGTATGGAAATTATCGAGGAGTTGGAGCCGGTCCGCCGTGGCGCCTATACGGGCTCGATGGGCTACCTCAGCTGGAGCGGCGACCTGGACTTCAACATTGTGATTCGCACGCTCGTGCGGACGAACGGCAAGGCCTACCTCCAGGTCGGCGCCGGCATCGTTGCCGACTCCGACCCGGCGCGCGAATACGAGGAGACGATTCACAAGGCTCAGGCTTTTTTACACGCGTTCGCGTAGCGGCGGATCTCACGTATGTGGATTTTTCTGAACGACAAGTTCGTAAGAAACGAAGAGGCCGTCGTCTCGGTCTTCGACCATGGATTTCTCTATGGAGACGGGGTCTACGAAACGCTTCGTTCGTATGGATCTCGCCTGTTCATGTGTCAGCAGCATATCGCGCGGCTGTTCCGCTCCGCGGAAGCCATCGGATTGACCATTCCGATTCACCGCGAACATTGGTCTCAGCTCCTGCATGAATCGATGGCGCGCAACGACGTGGGAACCCCTCAGCGAGACGCGTATCTGCGGATCACCGTGTCGCGTGGAGCCGGTGGCATCGGACTGGATCCGTCGCTCTGCCCGTCTCCAACCATCATCATCATCGCGCAGCCGCTTGTCGCACCGGCGGCGGCGCTCTATGAAACGGGAGTCGATGTAATTCTGGCCACGACCAGACGGAACTTGCCCAGCGCGTTGTCACCCCAGATCAAATCCCTCAACTTCCTCAACAACATTCTCGCCAAACGCGAGGCCCTCGCCGCAGGCGCCTTCGATAGCATCTTGCTCAATTGGGAAGGACACCTGGCGGAATGCACCACCAGCAATCTGTTCTTTGCGGCAGATGGACGCCTACACACCCCGTCCGTCGAGTGCGGCCTTCTCGACGGCATCACTCGGTCGATGGTATTGCAATTGGCGAGCGAGCAGAACCTCACGGTAAAGGAAGGACGATTCACTCCAGGACAGCTCTATCAGTCAGACGAAAGTTTTGTGACTAACACCAGTATGGAAATCATGCCGGTGACCTCCGTTGATCGCAAACCGATCGGGAATGGAAAACCGGGCCCTCTGACCCAGACGTTTCGCAACCTGTTTTCTGGAGCTCGGGAACGATTTCTGGAACCATCCTCCTTGTAGCAAATTCCTAACCCATTGTTTGATTTCTTGTTTCTCAGTCACCCTCACGGCACAGGATCTGCATTTTCTTGACAGGAGGCTGAAGACTGTTATCGTTTGACCATGCCGCGATCAACGACACATTCCGGATTCTCAGCCTGGCCCCCCATGGTTGGCCTCCTTGCTGGGGGATACCTTCTGCTTGCCGGAATGACGATCGCCCAAGCGGAAATTTATCAATACATCGATGCGAAGGGGACTATTTCTCTCACCAATGTGCCATCCGATGCGCGCTACCGCCGGGTTGACATCGTCCCGAATCGCTTACACCCCACAATCTCGGAGCAAGAGCTCGCGCCGATGATCAGCCGGTTTTCACGCCAGCATCAACTGCATCCGGCACTCATTCGGGCTGTCATCAAAGCCGAATCGGACTTCGACCCTCACGCGGTGTCGAGGGCCGGGGCGGTGGGTCTGATGCAGCTCATGCCGCAAACTGCCGTCAGGCTAGAGGTGCGAGATCTGTACGATCCTGAGGACAACATCGGCGGAGGCACGAAATACCTCCGACAACTGCTGGACCGATTTCGTGGGAACCTGCCACTCGCCCTGGCGGCCTATAACGCGGGGGAGCGTGTCGTGGACCGGTACCGCGCGCTTCCACCGATCGATGAAACCAGACAGTACGTCCGCAAGGTGCTGCGCTATTACCGGACTTTCCTCATGCGAGACCTCGCTGCGACCGGCCACGTCATTGCGCCACAGGAGGCCGCAGTGCCACCACTATCCCTCGGCTTTTCCGCTTCTCCTGTTCGATAGCCGGTTGTCCCAGAGAAAGTTGGCTATGGTGCTTCCAGCCTGACCGCTTGGCTTCGGGGAAGTCCGATCGGAAGTGAGCGCCCACGCTGTTTTCCCGCCAGAGCGCCGATTCCGCGAGGCAGTGCGCCACCTGAACCATGTTTTTCACCTCAAGGTCCGCCCTCGTGGCGAACGGCTTCGACACCATGCGTGCCCACCGTGAGAGCTGCGCCGTGGCACGTATCAACGATTCACGAGACCGAATGATGCCGACTTGCCCCCACATGGTTCGACGGAGCGAGTTCCGCAATTTTTCCGTATCCTCCAGCCGATGCCGTTGTTCGTGTCGCAATGCCGCCACCCGCTCAGCCAAATCCGGCGGGGTTCGGTTGGAGGCCCACGCCACGGCGGCCACGCCCGCCCGCATGCCGAACACCAATCCCTCCAACAAGGAATTGCTCGCCAGTCTGTTGGCGCCATGCACACCACTGCAGGCAACCTCACCGGCGGCAAAGAGGCCGGGCAAGGTCGTCGCGCCGTTGAGATCGGTCCAGACTCCTCCCATCATGTAATGCGCGCTCGGAGAGACGGGTATCCACTCCTCCGTAATGTCAATGTCATAGCGCAGACACGTCGAATAAATCGTGGGAAATCGCCGCCTGACAAAATCAGCCCCGAGGTGCGTCACATCGAGGTACACATGGCGCGCTTTGGTCGCCGCCATTTCCGCCCAGATCGCCCGTGCCACGATGTCCCTGGGAGCCAAGGCACCGAGCGGATGATAGCGCGGCATGAAGGCCTCGCCCTTATGATTGCGCAACTGCCCACCTTCACCCCGCATCGCTTCCGATAAAAGAAACGGCGGACTCGACGGCACGTAGAGCGCCGTCGGATGAAATTGGACGAACTCCATGTCTTGGAGCTGCGCTCCCGCCCGGAACGCCATCGCCATCCCGTCGCCAGTCGCATTCGGCGGGTTCGTCGTTCGGGCATAGATCTGGCCGGCCCCGCCGGTCGAGAGCACGACCGCTTTGGCGGGAAGAATGAATTGTTCGCCGGAGTTTTCTTCCAGCACGACCGCTCCGCAACACCGGCCGTCTTCCACGACCAGATCCACGGTGAAATGGTAGTCCAGCCGATGGATCCGTTTGTGCCGACCGGCCTGCGCCATTAAGACACGCACCATCTCGTTGCCCGTGGCATCGCCCCGGGCACGGAGAATTCGGCTGCGGCTATGCGCCGCTTCACGCGCGAAGGCAAACTTTCCGCCTGTCTTGTCGAACTTGGCGCCCCATCGAATGAGTTCTTGAATCCGATCCGGCCCTTCCTCGACTAATACGCGCACCGCCTCACGCCGGCACAATCCATGGCCGGCCTTCATCGTGTCCGTCAGATGGATCGCCACATCGTCTTCCTCGCTCAATGCCACCGCTACTCCGCCCTGTGCAAAAATGGAGTTGCTCTGCAACGGATGGCCCTTGGTGAGCATCACGACCCGGCCTTCGCGGCTGAGTTCGAGCGCCGCGCGGAGACCGGCGACCCCGCTGCCGATAACGAGAAAGTCCGCCTGTGGAGGAAGGCGCCGCATCGGATCGCTACTGCATACCAGGCTGGGAGGGAAGGGACTCGGACAACGCTTGTTTGGCTTTCATGCCGAACGGCAGATCGCCCTGAGCCGCACGGAGCAAAATCGTACCGGTCCCGCTCCATTGAAAACGCGCATGACCGCGCTGGCGTGTGCCCGGTTCCTCGGAAGTCTTCTTCCAGAGCCCCTGCCAACGGACATACACGTCGATGTTCTCGCCCTCGATCATGATCCGTTCGATCTTGAATTCGAGGGAGATCGAGTGAAACGCGTCAAAGTCCGCTTCGGCGTTCCGTCGCAGCTCATCCAGGGACACCTCCTGCAACATGAGGGACTTGAACGACGAATGGTCCTTCGTTTGGTAGGCATTCCGTAACGCCTCCACCGCCCGGTCGATACGCTGGATGCGTGCATGATCCTCCGGGTATGGGGGAGCTTTGGACGAACAGGCGCCGACCGCCACAACGAGCAGGACGATCCATCCGGCGAATGACCAGCGCGAGCGAGAAACCGACGGCCAATGCCACTTCATGACTGCAGTATAGAAAGTCGGCAAACGAGGGGTCAAGAGAAGCTTCCAGGCCTCCTCAGGCCAACGTTCGATCCGGACAAACCACCGGCATTCGCTTGCATTTTGCGCCGAAAGCCTCTAGACTCCGCCCCCCAGGAGAACTACAACATGTCGAGTGTACTGAAAAAACGCCGAAAAAAAATGCGCAAGCACAAGTACAAGAAGCTGCGCCAGCGTCAAAAATTCCTTCGGCGCAAGAGCTAGCCGCAGTCCATCACCCAGGAGGAGGCTGTGCCCGAAGGAAGGAAGGTCCGGATCCGCATCCGGACGGTCAATTGCACGTATGTGGGCGATTTTCTGGTCCCTCCGATGCGCAATCGTGTCTCCGACGCGATCAACGAAGAAGTGCGTCTGTTCATCAGCCTGACCGACGTCGTGATCGACGACAAAGAGCGGTCCGACTTTGTGGCGATCAACAAGAACCTTATCGAGTCCGTCGTACAACTCTAGCTCGCCAGCGACCGCTCCCGTCCGTGCTGCGTCCGGCGTCCTCTGTCGCATGCCCCCGTCAACCGAACCTCCGCACCAATCTGTCATCACCCGCTGTTATCCGCCATGCTGATGTTCAGACGATTCTTGCCGTTCGTGCGGCCGTATGTGCCACGCATGATTGTGGCCGGGCTGTTGGTCATGGGTGTGGCGGCGGTCAACCTCGCCCTGCTCCGCCTGGCCGGGCTCCTTTGGGATGTCATCACCGTGCGTCACGATGCCGAGCAGATGACAGAGCTGATCGCGATCTTTATGGGACTCGTGCTGCTGCAAGGTCTCTGTTCAATGGGCCACAGTTATCTGACGGCCTGGGTCTCCCAGCGAATCGTCGCCGATTTTCGCCGGCACCTCTTCGCCCACTTGCAGACGCTCGACCTCCGGTTTTTCGCGCGCCGCCGCACCGGCGAATTGCTCTCGCGCCTCATGAGCGATGTGACCGTCATCCAAACCGTCGTGACAGAAACCCCCATCGACAGCGCCAAACAACTTGTGACTTTCGTGGGAGGCATCGCCTTTCTCCTCACCATGAATTGGCGGCTCTGCCTCTTAATCCTGCTCCTTCTGCCCGTGCTGGTGCTGGTCGCCAAACTCTTCGGGCGCAGGCTCAAAGCGCTCTCCACATCCATGCAGGACCATACCGCCGCACTCAGCACGCTGGCGGAAGAAGTGATCTCCGGCATCCGCATCGTCAAATCGTTTGTCCAGACCAAACGGGAAGAGACACGCTTCTCGGCCCAGATCGACCGCACGCTGGAACTTACCATGCGCCGCGCAGGGATCATGGCCCTGTTTCTCCCTGCCATCAGCCTGCTCACGTTTTCAGCTGCCGCCGCCGTCATGTGGTATGGGGGCCGGCAAGTCATCGACGGCACCGTCACTCCGGGCGATCTGTTCGCTTTCGTATTGTTCGCCGGCATTCTGATTGGACCCTTCAGCTCAGGGGCCCGCGTCTTCGCACAAATCAAAGAAGCTCAGGGCGCGATGCAGCGGGTGTTTGAGATTCTTGACGTGGAACCGGACATTCACGATCAGCCCGGTGCGAACGTTTTCTCATCGGTCGACGGCGCCGTGCGCTTCGAAGACGTCAGTTTTTCCTATGATCCTCGCCACCCGGTTCTCTCACACCTGTCCTTCGAGGCCAAGCCCGGCGAGGTCGTCGCCCTAGTCGGCCCAACGGGAGCAGGCAAGACGACCGTGATCAATCTGTTGCACCGGTTCTACGATCCCACCGAAGGGCGCATGACCGTCGACGGCAAGGATCTGCGTCAGTTGAACGTCGAAAGTTGGTATCGGCAGCTGGCGCTTGTTCCCCAAGAGACCATTCTCTTCGGCGGAACCATCCTCGACAACATCCGCTATGGAAATCCCGATGCGGATGACACGTCGGTGCAGGAAGCCGCCAAAGCCGCGCATGCCCATGACTTCATTACAGGTCTTCCCGACGGCTATCGCACTGTCGTCGGTGAAAAAGGCGTCAATCTGTCGGGCGGACAGCGCCAGCGCATCGCGATCGCGCGAGCGATCCTCAAGAACCCGCGGATCTTGTTGTTGGATGAAGCCACTTCATCTCTCGACACCGAATCGGAGCGGCTGGTACAGGACGCCCTGGATCGCCTGATGAAAGGACGGACGACGTTCGTAGTCGCCCACCGGCTGTCGACCATTCAACGCGCCGACCGCATTCTCGTGCTGGACAAGGGCAAGCTGGTGGAAGAAGGCACGCATGCGCAACTGATGG
>DASUMN010000140.1:0-10227 GCA_036277675.1 Nitrospira sp.
ATCGCTGAGGCTGAGGTTTCGCGAGCGTCACATACCTTGTCGGACGAAGAACGAACGCGAGCGGGCCGCTTGGTGTCCGAACCGCATCGTCGTCACTTTATCGTGGCGCATGCGGGACTGCGGCTGATCCTGAGCCGTTATTGCGCGGAGCCTCCACACAAATTGGCCATTCAGAGAGCTGCCAAGGGAAAACCGTTCCTGTGTGAGTATCGGCTGCTCCGATTCAACCTGACTCATTCCCATGGTAGGGCGGTGATCGCCGTGGCCAAGGATCGGGAAGTAGGAGTCGATCTGGAGAAGATCCGCCCTGAGGTCGATGTGCTCGGTCTAGCCAAACGGTTCTTGTCCGATCGAGACATCACCTTCATCGAAAGCGGAGGTCCGGGACAGCACCATCAACGGTTTCTACAAGCCTGGGTAGCCAGAGAGGCTGTATTCAAGGCCGCTGGGACAGGGATGACCTTTCCCCTTCACGGCGACCATTTCGAATTGGCACGTTGTGGCACGGAAGGCCGCTTGATCTTGGGAGATGGTAACACTGATGGCGCAATCAGGCTCGTTCGGTTTCTCCCGCTCGATCCAGGGTGGGTTGGTGCTGTGTCGGCAGACGGCCAGGACTGGAACGTCGTCTATTGCGGTGTGAGCTAAGAGGGGAAACGAAAATCTGACAACTCAGCCTTCTCCAGCCCCTGTGTAACCAGACCAGGAATGTCCAGATTTCGTTCGACTTTTTGGAGCACATCGAGCCGGGTTTTGGTGCTGGGATAGGGCGGCGTGAATAATTTGCAGCAATCTTGATCGGGCTCGATGGAGGTGTCGTAGGTACCGAGTCGGCGCGCCTCATCCATGATTTCGAGTTTGTCCATGCCGATCAGCGGTCGCAGGATGGGCAGATCCGCCACTTCTCCGACGACGGACAGATTTTCAGGGGTTTGCGACGCCACTTGGCCTAAGCTGTCACCGGTCACCAGCCCCCAGCAGGATTCCCTTCTCGCGAATTCTTCCGCAATTCTCAGCATCATCCGGCGATACAGCACCACGCGGAACGGTGCCGGAGTATTCAGCACGATCTCCCGTTGGATTTCCCCGAATGGAATGACGGCAAGACGCGATTCGTATTGATACGTTGTGAGGAGTTGTACAAGGTCGTGAACCTTCTCCTCCGATGCGCGGCTGACCAAGGGCCGGCCTGAAAAATGGATGAAGAAGGCACGGCAGCCGCGCTTGATCATGCGGTAGGCGGCGACGGGCGAGTCGATGCCGCCCGAAATCAAACAGGCCACTGTTCCGCTGACCCCGACCGGCATCCCGCCGGGCCCCTGCACCTTCTCGGTCGCGTAATAGGCTTCTTTCGAGAGTAGTTCAAGATAAATAGTGAGTTCAGGATTCTTCAGGCTGACTTGTTTCCCCAGCGTATCGCAGACGGCCGCGCCGATGGTCCGTTCGACGTCCATCGACGTCATCGGCAAACGCTTGTCGGCTCGTTTAGCCGTAACACGGAAGGTCGCAAACGACTTTGGCCGAAGCTCTTGGATAACGGCGGCACTCAGTTCGTCGAGTCGTGGCGCGGCCAAGTCGAGCGGCACCGCATGCGCCAGGGAAAAGTTGGCGATCCCGCAGACGCGCATCAATCGGTCCCGCACCGTACGCGCGTCGACATTCTGAGGAAGAAGCACTCGAATGCGGCTGCGGAGATTCTCCACCTGTGTGATGCCCAACCCTTTGAGCGCCAGCTGGATATTGCGGATCAGCCGTTGTTCGAAGAGGTCGCGATTGCGGCCTTTGAGAGCCAACTCATGGTAATGGACGATGGCGCATCTCATGTCGTGCGGAACTCGTTGTTTGTGAAGCGTGCAGCGCAGACGAGCGAGGCTATAGGGCTCTTTCTTCTACAGAGAGATCCGCTGCGCGAATTACGACTCACGTGCCGAGCGCTTCAAGAAAGCGCTCGGCATCAATCGCTGCCATACAGCCTGAGCCGGCGGCGGTGACGGCTTGGCGATACGTCGAGTCTTGGACATCACCGGCGGCGAAGATCCCCGGCACACTCGTGGCCGTTCCGTGGTGCGTCCGGATATATCCCTTGTTGTCCATATCAAGCTGGCCGGAAAAGAGAGCGGTGTTCGGCCGATGGCCAATGGCCACGAACACGCCGGCGCACGACACATCAGCAATCTCGGCGGTTACGGTATTCCGGAGCCGCACGCCGGTGACGACGTCGGTGCCGAGGATGTCCTCGACGACGGAATTCCACAGGAATGAAATCTTCTCGTTCTTCATTGCCCGATCTTGCATGATCTTTGATGCGCGCAGTTTATCGCGCCGATGCACGAGGGATACGTTGCTGGCAAACTTGGTCAGAAAATTCGCTTCTTCCATGGCACTGTCGCCGCCACCGACGACGACTAATTCTTTGCCTCTGAAGAAAAACCCGTCGCACGTGGCGCAGGTGGACACCCCGTGCCCGGTCAGTCGCTTCTCGTTCGGCACTCCGATGGGAATAGCCGACGCGCCGGTGGCGATGATGACGGTGCTGGATTGGATCGTCTGGCCGTCGTCTGTCGTGATGGTGAATGGCCGCGTGGCGAAATTGACGGCGGAGACGTCGCCGGTGAGAAACTCCGTGCCGAATCGTGAGGCTTGCGCCCGCATGTCTTTCATCAATTCCGGGCCCATGATGCCCTTGGCGAATCCTGGGTAGTTTTCGACTTCGGTGGTGGTGGTGAGCTGCCCGCCCGATTGCCAGCCTTCAATGAGAAGGGGAGCGAGGTTCGCCCGTGCCGTGTAGATCGCGGCAGTCAGGCCGGCCGGTCCAGAACCGATGATGACGACGTTCCGCATGCGGGGAACTCTAACATAGGCGGATGCAGA
This sequence comes from Nitrospira sp., assembly GCA_036277675.1. Lineage (GTDB taxonomy): Bacteria > Nitrospirota > Nitrospiria > Nitrospirales > Nitrospiraceae > Nitrospira_D. The sequence goes on from DASUMN010000140.1 coordinate 2,872, forward strand.
GACGATAGGCGGCGGAATTGAATCTGTGAATGTCAGGCAAGTCTGAGCAGTTGGTGAAAAGTTTTGGCTGCCAATTTAGAAAGGAGAAATTTCTTCATCGTTCCATCCAATACGTAGTCAGCTCGCGCAACTTTGTTTGCCAACGGCATCTGGCTGCGAATTCGCCGAAGCGCCTCAGCTCTGCTGAAGCCATTGCGTCTCTTGAGACGGGCGATTTGGGTTTCACGGTCGGCGGTGACGACGATCGTCTTGTCCACTCGCTTATCGATTCCGGCCTCGAAGAGCAGCGGCACATCGTAGATGACGACGGCATGAGGATCTTTCTTGGCGGCCGCTCTCGTCAGGCGCATTTGTTCTTGGGCCACACGGGGGTGAATGATCCGTTCCAGCCGTTGTCGTTTGGCCTTGTTGCGAAATACGATGGCTCCGAGCGCGGAGCGGTTGATCGTGCGGTTTGGGTTGAGAACCCCGCCGCCGAATACGGTCACGATGTCGCGCCAGGCTGGTTTTCCCGGCGCCACAACCTCTCGAGCCACTGCATCGGCGTCGATGACGACTGCGCCGCATCGTGTGAACATGGCCGCCACCGTGCTCTTTCCTGTTGCCACCCCGCCTGTCAATCCGACAAGGATCATGGCGACGGAGCATACAGGAGACGGCGGAGAAGGTCGAGGTTGGCATTGAAGGAGATCTTCATGATGTGGCTGCCGTGGACTTCGTGATCGGCGCATGGTGACGGGTCTCCGTTGACAGGCTGCGATGCCTGCCTGTAATACCTTGCGCATGCGCAGTCTGGTTCTTCCATTGATCACTCTCCTCTCGGTCGGTGCGGTGGCGTGGGCGGGTGAGCCTCGTGTTGCTGGCCCGCGCACGATCATCGTGGCGCTCGACGGGAGCGGCGAGTTTACGTCGATTCAGGAAGCGGTCGATTCCGCCAAAAAGGGCGATACGGTTTTTCTCAAACCCGGCGCCTATCCGCAGGACCTCACGATTCATAGCAAGGAGGCGATCAAACTGGTCGGCGCCGGTGTTGATGAAGTGACCCTGCTCGGTCACCGCGAACGGGTCGGAGTATTGCACGTCGGCAAGTGGCCGTATGGGGCAGTCGATATTGAGATCGCCGGTCTTACGGTCAACGAGCATGGCGGACATGCCGTCGGTATCTTCAACGGGAAGCGGATTGTACTTCGGGGTCTTCGGGTGAAGGGGATGCTGTTCGGTCAACAGGTGCAGGATGTCCGCATCGAGGACTGTGTCATCGGAGGCAGTGAGACGACAGGGGTGCAGTTCGCGGATACGCAGGCGGTGCTGATCGGCAATATCATCCACGACAATGATCATGGTGTGAATGTCGCCGGAAAGTCGGAAGTCCGGCTTGAGCGGAATATCATTACCAGGAATCTGTTTGAAGCAGTCGTCATCGGCGACAGCGCGAAAGCTGTGCTCATCAGCAACACGCTGGTGAAGAACGGCGGGGGAGCGGCGTTTCTCGGCTCCTCGCACAGCGAAGTGTCGGGCAATATCGTCGGCCTCAATACGGTCGGTTTTGTGATCGCCCCATCGAGTCAGACTACACTCTCGTTTAATGGGTTGTTCAACAAAGAGGGCAATTATTTGAAGGCAGGATCGCCGCCCACACTGGCTCCAGAACTCAAGTCTGCTTCGGACATTGCGGCCGATCCGCGTTTTGTGGATGCCGAGCACGATGACTTCCGGCTGAGACGCGATACCACGCTTGTAAACAAAGGGCCGTTTTCTTTTCTCGGCGCGCAGCCCCCACTCTCGGCACCTCCCTCACGGCGTCAATAAAAGAGACGGTAATACAACAAGATGGAAGATTCCGTGACAACGGAAAGGCATGTGCTATGCTTTCTTCAGTTGTGATGACGGACGGTTCAGGCCCTCGCTTAAGAAATCGTGAGAGAGGGCCGAAAAGACTCGAGATGAAGGAGGTTTCCCTTGGCCAGTTTTCGCAGTGACCTTGAAAAGGTCACCAATGAAGGCATTCCTTCCCTGCACGATATGGAGTCCGGTAAGTTGGTCGGGGCTGTGCTTCCCATGTCCGAGCAAGCGCAAGTACAGATGCGCAATAGCATCGAAGTCATCGATTACCTCTTGAACCAAGAGCGGGTTGTCTGGAGCTAGGCCTCGCGTTTCTACGATTCTCCTTCCTGCAGGTCTCAGTTCATTCCATTCCTGACATCGTCATGGGTTTCTGGCATAAGGCGTAACAGCTCCTCGCGCGCTCGTCAACTTCCCACCCTCTATCCGACGAACCCCAGCCTGTCTTGAGTTGAACGGGAGATCAGCCGAAAAAGCAGGAGCTGGCGATTGATTTCGCAATCCGATAGGCGCATCGTACCGATCACTCACTCGGGACTGCGGATGGCGCTTTTTATGGGATGTCATCCGTACTGTTGCTAGGAGTATGTATGGCCGGCACATCGCGAACGTCTTCTCCGTCACCATCGCTACAATTGGCCGAACGCAGGCGTCTGGAGGAAGACGCCCGCCGCACCGTGCATTGGAAACGGTGGGGGCCCTATCTCAGCGAACGTTCCTGGGGAACGGTACGAGAGGACTACAGCTCACATGGGACTGCATGGGAATCGTTTCCCCACGATCACGCCCGGTCACGGGCCTATCGGTGGAATGAGGATGGATTGGCCGGCATTTCCGACCGTCATCAACATATCTGTTTCGCCATCGCGCTCTGGAACGGGCGCGATCCCATCTTGAAGGAACGGTTGTTCGGTCTGACCGGTAACGAAGGCAACCATGGGGAAGACGTCAAGGAGTATTATTTTTATCTCGATTCGACGCCGACCCATTCCTACATGAAGTACCTCTATCGATATCCGCAGGCGGAATTCCCCTATGCAAAGCTGGTAGAGGGAAATCGCCGGCGTGGCAGACGAGAGCAGGAATATGAGCTGATTGATACCGGCGTCTTCGATGAGAATCGGTATTTCGACATTTTGGTCGAATATGCCAAGTCCACGCCGGAGGATCTCCTGATCCGTATTCAGGTCATCAACCGGGGACCTGATCCTGCCGAGCTGACACTTCTGCCGACCCTGTGGTTTCGGAATACCTGGTCGTGGGGCCTCGACGCGCGCCGCCCACGCATGAGGGAAGGCCAGTCTACCAATGGGAGCCTCGTCGAATTGGAGCATGATTACTACGGAAAGCGTCGTCTTTGGTGTGAGCGGCGTCCGCTTCTGTTGTTTACTGAAAATGAAACCAACACCCGCCGGCTCTACGGCGATACGGAGGGAGCCCGCTACGTCAAGGATAGCGTTCATGACTATGTGGTGCACGGCGACAAAGGGGCGGTCAATCCCGATAAGGTCGGTTCGAAAGCCGCCGCCCACTATGTCTTGACGCTCGACCCCGGTGCCTCAGATACCATCCACCTGCGGTTTACCAATGAAGAGAGGGCTGATGGGCTTGCACCCGATGCGCTCGACACCGTGTTCATGCAACGGATTCGGGAGGCCGACGAGTTCTATGACGAACTGACACCCGCCGGTTTGTCCGAAGACGCCAAGCGTGTGCAACGGCAAGCCTTCGCAGGGCTGCTCTGGAGCAAACAGTTCTATCATTACGATCTCGCCCGCTGGCTTAAGGGCGATCCGGGCATGCCGGATCCGCCAGGTGAGCGGCTGCACGGTCGCAATTCTGACTGGACGCATCTCTATAATGCCGATGTCATCTCGATGCCGGACAAGTGGGAGTATCCCTGGTATGCCGCCTGGGACCTGGCGTTTCACTGCATTCCGCTGGCGCTCGTCGATCCGACCTTCGCGAAGGAGCAGCTCATTCTCATGCTCCGCGAGTGGTACATGCATCCCAACGGGCAAATTCCGGCGTATGAATGGGCGTTCGGCGACGTCAACCCGCCGGTCCATGCCTGGGCGGCATGGCGGGTGTATAAAATCGAGAAGAAACGGAAAGGCACGGGCGATCGCGTGTTTCTCGAGCGGGTATTCCACAAACTGCTCTTGAATTTCACATGGTGGGTGAACCGGAAAGACGCCGAGGGCAAGAATATCTTCCAGGGCGGCTTTTTGGGGCTGGATAACATCGGCGTGTTCGACCGGAGCGCGCCGCTGCCGACCGGCGGCCATATCGAACAATCCGATGCGACCAGTTGGATGGGGATGTATTGCCTCAACATGCTGTCGATTGCGCTGGAACTCGCCAGGGAGAACCGTGCGTACGAGGACGTTGCCAGCAAATTCTTCGAGCATTTTGTGTACATTTGCCGAGCGATGAACAACATCGGCGGCGAAAAGATAGAATTATGGAACCGAGAAGACGGATTCTTCTACGACGTGCTGCACTTGCCTGACGGACACACCTGTCCCTTGAAAGTGCGTTCGCTGGTCGGCTTGATCCCTCTCTTCGCGGTCGAGACCTTGGATTCCGAACTCATCGACCGTCTCCCACGGTTCAAACACCGGATGCAATGGTTTATGGAAAACCGGCCGGACTTCAGTTCTCATGTGGAAACGCGGTCACAGGATGGCGAGGTTCGCCGATTTCTTTCGCTGGTCAATCGCACACGCCTGAAATCGGTGTTGCGGTACATGCTGGACGAACAAGAATTTCTCTCGCCCTATGGCGTCCGCGCCTTGTCGCGGTATCACCAGGATCATCCCTATCGCCTGTCTGTGATGGGGACTGATTATCGGGTCGACTATGAGCCGGCTGAGTCCGGCACCGGCATTTTCGGGGGTAACTCGAATTGGCGAGGGCCGATCTGGTTTCCGGTCAATTATCTGCTCATCGAATCGCTTCAGAAATTCCACTATTTTCTGGGTGACAGCTATACCGTCGAATATCCGACCGGCTCCGGCCATTTGATCCCGTTGAACCGGGTGGCCGAAGAGCTGTCACGCCGGCTCGTCCATATTTTCCTCCGCGATCAGACGGGCCGGCGCCCGGTTTTCGGAGGCGCCGCGAAGTTTCAAGACGATCCGCACTGGCAGGACGACGTTCTGTTCTATGAATACTTCCATGGAGACAACGGCGCCGGCATCGGTGCGAGCCATCAGACCGGGTGGACCGGATTGGTGGCCAAGCTGATCCAGCAGAGCGGGGAGTAAGGCGCACAGGTCGATGGTTCCTTTGATCGCGCAACGCGCACACAGGATCTACTGGGAATTTAGAAAACGGGCGGTGCTCACGAGGGAAAGGGCGCGTCTTGGCGCGCCCAGGGTCGGGTGGGTGGAAACATTGCGCGCAGTAGGAATTCATCAACCTGCACGCCTATGGATGGTAGGGGGGATATGAAGATTGAGAGGAGGGAGTGCCAAAATCTCGATCGGGCCCTGAGTCTTGAATGGTTGGAGACAAACGGCCGAGGCGGGTTCGCATCGGGCACGGTCGCCGGTGCCAACACCCGCCGGTATCATGCCCTGCTGTTGACTGCACGCAAGCCTCCGGCCGGCCGAATCGTCCTCGTTAACCATCTCGACGAATGGGTTGAAGTCAACGGCCGGTCATTCCCCCTCTCAACCAATTTGTATCCGGGGGCGGTCCATCCCGATGGCTATACATACTGCAGTGAGTTTTCTTCCGTCCCCTGGCCGACTTGGACCTTTGACTGTGGCGGCTCGACCGTTCAGCGGGAAATTCTTTGTGTGCCGGGGCGCGATCTTGTCATCGTCCGCTGGAGACTGATGACAGCATCATCTCTGCCGCGTACCCTCTGTGTCAGGCCCATGTTGAGCGGGCGCGATTACCACAGTATTCACCACGAGAATAGGACTCTCTCGACGGGAGTGTTGAGCAAGCCGGGATGGGTCTCATGGCAGCCGTATCCTGACGTGCCTTCCGTGCAGGCTATTCATGCTGGCCGGTACCGTCATGAGCCGGATTGGTTCCGGCATGTCCGGTTTCCAGTTGAACGGCAACGCGGGCTTGAGGATGAAGAAGATTGGTGGTCACCGGGTGAATTCCGATTTGAGGTCGGGGCAGGGAACGAGGGCACATTGGTCTTGACGAGCGAAGCGATCGACACACTCAACGTGGCAGCCGTGGTTGAGGGGGAAGGGGCACGGCGTCGCCGGCGTGGGCAAACGGCACCTGGTAGAGACCCGCTGGCTGGTACGCTCTGGTGTGCCACGGATTCATATCTTTCAGCACGCGATGCGGGACAGACGGTGGTGGCGGGTTATCCGTGGTTCACCGATTGGGGGCGGGATACGTTCATGGCGTTGCCTGGTCTGTGCCTTGTCACTGGACGGCACGACACGGCATGGCGTGTCATCGAATCATATTGCGCGCACGTGTCAGAAGGCATGGTGCCGAACCGTTTCCCTCACGCAGGCGAGCAGCCGGAGTACAATGCCATCGATGCCTCGCTGTGGTTCATCAACGCAGTCGAACGGTATCTCACCTATAGTCATGACGAAGCACGAGTCCACGCCGTTGCATGGCCGGCGGTCAAACAGATCATCGATGGGTATCGGCGAGGCACACGCTACGATATCCACATGGACAGAGACGGACTCATTGCCGGGGGTGTGTCGGGAGTGCAATTGACATGGATGGATGCCAAGGTCGGCGACCGGGTCGTCACGCCGCGCCAGGGAAAGCCGGTCGAGATTCAAGCCTTGTGGGTGAGGGGCTTGGAAATCGGTATGCAGTTGGCCACCCGATTTGGGGAATCGGCCTATGCGGCGCGTTGCCGGAGACTCCGAGACTTGGCGATGAAATCTTTCCGCACAAAGTTCTGGAACGAGGCAGGAGGATTTCTCTATGACGTGATTGACGGGCCGGAGGGCAACGACGTGTCGATCCGTCCGAATCAACTCTATGCCCTCGCGCTCTGTGATGACTTGGTGGATAGAGAACACGCCAAGCAGGTCCTCCTGATCATCAAAGACCAGCTTCTCACGCCGGTAGGGTTGCGCACGCTTTCGCCGGGAGACAGTCGGTATCGGCCTCGCTATGAAGGGGGAGTCGCCGAGCGGGATGGCGCGTATCATCAAGGGACCGTGTGGCCGTTTCTGTTGGGTCCGTTCGTGACGGCGTGGATAAAGACATTTGGGAAAAGCGCTCAGGTGAAAGCACAGGCTCGGGCCTTCCTCAACGGACTGGAAACACACCTTCGAGAAGCGTGCGTGGGGCAGGTATCGGAAATATTCGACGGCGAGGCCCCGCATACTCCGCGTGGCTGTCCGGCCCAAGCCTGGTCGGTTGCGGAACCGTTGCGGGCGATGATCGAGGATCTCGGCATTCCATGCCGTTCTCTTGACAGGCGATGAATGCATCCGTACCTTCCACAGGAGGCAAATGGATTGACGATGGACCGGATCTGACTGGGAGGACGACCATGGCGTGGAT
>DASUMN010000141.1:0-13165 GCA_036277675.1 Nitrospira sp.
CGAACACTATCCACCGGAAGGCAAGCTACGCGTGTATCGCAGTCGAACCGGCGGCCACGAATGGGAGGCGCTGACCAAGGGGTTACCGCAGCAAGATTGTTACGTCAACATCCTGCGCGATGCCATGGCCGTCGACCACCTCGACCCCTGCGGCATCTATTTCGGCACGACCGGGGGGCAGGTCTACGGTTCGGCCGATGGGGGGGACAGTTGGACGCCGATCGTGCGAGACCTGCCGGCAGTTCTTTCTGTCGAGGTTCAAACCTTGCCATGATCCGCGTCGTACTGCCTCAACATTTACGGACACTCGCAAGAGTGAGCGGTGAAGTCATTTTGGATATCGCCGATCCAGTCACGGTGGATTCCGTTCTTGATGTATTGGAGAGTCGATATCCGATGTTGCGAGGGACAATCCGCGACCATACAACGAAGCGTCGACGACCATTCATCCGCTTCTTCGCCTGCGAGGAGGACCTTTCGCACGAGTCCACGGACACGCCCCTCCCCCTAGCCGTGGTAAGCGGAGCAGAACCGCTGCTGATCGTCGGCGCCATGGCCGGAGGCTAGATGACAGCGACTCTTCAAATGAGCAAACCCGACATACAGCTTGTCCAACAAGCCTTCGAGGGGGCTATGCCCTTCGGTAAGTGACCCTCTTGAGCCGCCCCCGTCTACAGGCTCATACTGTGTGGCTATGAAACCGTCGCCTTTCGCCCTGTGTGAAACAATGGAACAGCGGTATCGCACTTTGCTCGAAGTGGCGGAAGCCATTGCCGCGCACCGCGATCTGCACGAACTTTTTCGCGATCTCGCCCAGCGCTTGCCCCGCGTCGTGCCGGTGAATTTCGTTGGATTGAGCTTGCACGATCCGGTTCGAAACGCCATGCGTCTTCACACGATCCAGGCTAACGTGCCTGCCGACCTCATCGGCGGACACGAAGAGCTCATCGACGACACGCCTGCAGGATGGGTTTGGCGTACTCAGCAACCGCTGCTGATCTCTGATCTTACCAAAGAAGCACGTTGGCCTACGGTCGTTCAGCGGATGATGAGTGATGGAAACAACTCGCTCTGCTGTCTGCCTCTTACGACAGCCGTCCGAAGGCTGGGAGGCATCGGATTCTCCAGCCTGCAGAAAGCGGCCTACAGTGAAACGGATCTTGAATTCCTTCGGCAGGTGAGCCAACTGGTGGCCGTGGCGGTGGACAATGTCCTCCATCACCGCGATCTCACGCTCGACCGGGAGCGGTTGCGGCTCTTGCTTGAGGTATCGGAAGCAATTGCAGCACATCGTGACCTGAACGAGCTGATGCAAGAGCTTGCTCAACGGCTTCCGCAGGTCGTTCCGTTCGATTTCATCAATGCAGTCTTACACAATCCGGCCCGTAACGTTATGCAGCTCTGGCTATTGGTAACCGCGGCGCCGTCTACGATCCAGCCCGGGTTGGAAATACCCGTCGATGAATCACCCGGAGGATGGGTGTGGAAAAATCAGCAACCGATGGCGGTAGATGACGTCGAGAAGGAACATCGCTTTCCAGAACTAATGCGGCTATTTCGCGAGAACGGTATCCGGTCTTTCTGTGTTGTGCCTCTCACCACCGTACAGCGCAGGCTCGGGGCCATGGGATTCGGAAGTTTGCAACCCAGGAATTACCAGGATCGTGAGATCCAGTTCATGCAACAGGTGGCTAAGCAGGTGGCCGTGGCCCTGGACAATACGTTGCATTCCAAGGCTGCTATCGACTATCAGGCGCAGCTCACTCAAGAGCGCGATCGACAGCGCCTACTGCTCGATATCAACAACGCTGTCGTGTCCCATCTGGAATTACGGGAGTTATTCGCATCGATCACGGTCAGCATCCGGCGCGTGATGAAAGCGGACGTGGTCAGCTTGGCCCTCTTGGACCAACATACGACCCAACTGAAACTCTACGCATTGGATTTTCCTGGCCGGAAAGGATTCATCGAAGAAGGTACGACCTGTACGCTGTGCGGTTGCCCTTCCACCACGGCCATCACGCAGCGAGAGGCCGTCTTGTTGGGGCGGCATGATCTCGAACAATCGAAAAGCACCGTTTCCCAGGGTTTCTTGGCAGAAGGAGTCCGTTCAGCCTGCTGTGTTCCACTTCTGTTACACGACCAGACCTTCGGGGCCTTGAATCTCGGCAGCCTCGAGGACAATGCATTCTCGGAAACCGACGCAGAACTGCTCAGCGAGGTGTCGAAACAAATTGCGCTGGCAGTGGCCAATTCCATGGCGTATCAAGAGATTGCGACACTCAAGGATAAACTCACGAAGGAGAAGGTGTATCTCGAAGAAGAGATTCAGACAGACTACAACTTCGAAGAAATTATCGGCGAGAGCCGCGCCCTTAAGCAGATCCTCAAAGAGGTGGAAACCGTCGCCGCCACCGACTCCACCGTGTTGATTCTTGGAGATACGGGGACCGGCAAAGAACTAATCGCACGGGCTCTCCACAATCGCAGCGATCGTCGAGATCGGACGTTCGTGAAACTGAACTGTGCTGCAATCCCGACCGGGCTTCTTGAAAGCGAGCTGTTTGGACATGAGAAAGGGGCCTTTACCGGAGCCATTGCCTCGAAGGTCGGGCGATTCGAGCTGGCAGACCGAGGGACCATTTTCTTGGATGAAGTGGGGGAAATTCCACTGGAGCTGCAAGTCAAGCTACTACGGGTCCTGCAAGAACAAGAATTCGAACGGCTGGGCAGCACCCGCACCATCCGGGTTAATGTGCGTGTCGTTGCCGCCACCAACCGTGATCTGGCGCAGATGGTCGCAGCGCATACATTCCGCAGCGACCTGTATTACCGGCTGAAGGTATTTCCGATTACGGTGCCATCACTGCGCGAGCGTTCGGAAGACATCCCATTGTTAGTTCGACACTTCGTCCAGAAATTTGCCCAACGGATGAAAAAACGCATCGAGACGATTCCGTCCGAGACCATGAAAGCGCTACAGAATTATTCCTGGCCCGGAAACGTGCGCGAGCTGGAAAATTTTGTCGAGCGGGCGGTGATCCTCACGCATGGGGCGGATCTCTATGTGTCTCTGGCCGAATTAAAACAGGCGCCGAACCTTGCGGCCGATTCCAAGGCCACAACGCTGGAACAGGCTGAGCGCGATCACATTCTCAAAGTCTTGCGCGAAACCAACTGGGTCATAGGCGGCGCGGCGGGCGCAGCTGCCAAACTCGGCATGAAGCGCACCACGCTGATCTCCAAAATGCAAAAGCTGGGGATTACTCGCCCTCGGTAGTGTCGACGTCTCACCAGACGACGAGATACCGATAAGCGTCCTCTGTCACAAACTTCTTGCTCCTTTCTGCTGCTTTGGTTCGGTCTGATCGACCAAGAGCCTAGGCCTGCCGATTATGCGCTCGTGTGCGGGACTGACCATAAACAAACCCTGATTCAGCCTGTGTTTCACTGGACTGAAATATCGCGTCGATATTTCGGCACCTGTCGAACTGACGGCGCAACCCTGTCGACGGTTCCTTTCTTTTTGTTCCGAGATTGCTCCAGCCACACACAAATTTCATCGTTCTATTCATAAGTTATATGGTCTGCTCGCTTGCGATGCTCGTCTGGAACGTTCATTGCCATATCCCTCTGTCAGATTCACGTCGGCGTAGGGGTATCCAGAACTTTCTACCGGCACAGACAGGAGGATACGGGTCATGACTCGTCGTGGGTGGTTCGGATCATTACTGTTAATCGTCATCATCTCGATCGGTGTTGGTTTGGGATTGTGGAAGTATGAATCCATGCAAGCCAGCGCCGAAGCGTCCGCCAGCCAGCCTGAGCCGATGGAGTCGGTGATGGTCGCTACGGCAAGGGACATTGAACATCAACACACCACCACGTCAATTGGGACAGTGTTGGCATTGCGCTCGGTCATGCTGAAGAACGAACTTGCCGGAACAGTCCGTGAAGTTCGGCTGACTCCGGGACAGATCGTCGAAACCGGCACCTTGCTGGTAGCGCTCGATGTCTCCGTCGAAGAAGCTGAACTGAAGGCGCAGGAAGCACAAGCCGCATTGGCCATGACGGTGCTCAACCGTCGACAGAATCTCAGTCAGGAACTCGCCACGACTCAGGAGGAAGTCGACCGTGCTCGCGCGGATCTGGCTATCGCCCAAGCTCAGATGGCCCGTACCAGGGCGATCATCGCCAAGAAGATCATTCGCGCGCCGTTCCGGGCACGCATAGGTATCGCAGATGTCCACCCCGGCCAGTACCTGAATGAAGGAACCTTGCTCACGACACTACAGGGCGTTAGTGACGCAGTCCACGTGGATTTCACCGTTGCACAGCAAGTCGCCGCCTCCTTGAGGGAAGGCGGCAGCGTTGACGTATTTGTCGCGGGTCACGCCGCGCCAATTACAGCCAGACTCGTCGCGCTCGATGCGCGCATCGACCCTACGACTCGCAATGCGACGGTACGGGCGAGGATCAATGGGTCAGACCAGGCGCTGTCTCCAGGTGCCTCAGTGCGTGTCCAAGTTCCGGTCGGTCCCTCACGCCAGGCGATCGCTATTCCCGTCAGCGCCCTGCGCAAGGGACCAGGAGGCGATCAAGTCTTCGTGATCCAGCCGGACGAACACGGCAAGACTCGCGCCCACGCCAGGCTGGTCGAGAGCGGCACCATGCTCGGCGACGAGGTCGTCATTCACACCGGTCTGTCGGCCAACGAGATCGTGGCCGCTTCCGGATCCTTCAAGCTGCGTGACGGGGTCCTCGTTGCGATCAGCGGTGAACAAGGCAAAGGGACCCAACTGACTCTATCGATGAGCAAACGCTGATTAAACCTAAGAATACCAGCAAGGATATTTCCATGCGCTCATTCACCGACATCTTTATCAAACATCCAGTGCTAGCCGTGGTCGTGAATCTGGTCATCATACTTGCCGGCTGGCGAGCGCTGACCGCGCTGCCAGTGCAGCAGTACCCCCAAATCGAAAGCTCGTCCGTAATCATCACAACGGTCTATTATGGGGCGAGCGCCGAAACGGTTCGTGGATTCCTCAGCACCCCCATCGAACGAGTCGTTTCTGCAATCAGCGGCGTCGATTATGTAGAGTCGACCAGCCGGGCTGGTGTTAGCACCGTCACGGTTCATCTCAAACTGAATCACAACAGCACGGCGGCGTTGGCCGAAGTGACGGCGCGGCTTCAACAAGTCCGGTCGGAGCTGCCGACGGAAGCCGAACCACCGGTGATTGAACTCCAGCGCGCCGATCGCCCCTATGCCTCGTTCTACCTCAGCTTTGCCTCCAGCGAACGAACCGTGCCGGCCGTCACGGACTGGCTGCTGCGCACACTCCAGCCGCAACTTTCCACACTCGCCGGCGTGCAACGAGTCACTATCGAAGGCGGTCGCCAAATTGCCATGCGCATCTGGATCGATCCCGACCGCCTCGCCGCCTTTAATCTCTCACCGGGTGACGTGCAAGGAGCGCTTCGGCGCAACAACTATTTAGCCGCGGTCGGACGAACAAAAGGCAATGCGGTGCAAATCAATTTGCTTGCGAACACCGATCTGCGTTCTGCCACCGAGTTCGAGGAATTGATCGTCGCCGACCGCGTAGGCGCCATCGTACGCCTGAGAGACGTTGCGCGGGTCGAGCGGGGAGCTGAAGAGGCGGACATGATCGCCAAGTACAACGCGACCGAAGGCGTGTACCTCGGGATCTGGCCGGTACCGGGGGCGAATGAAATCGAGGTACAGCAACGATTGCGCGATGCGATGGAGCGCATCCGCCCGACGTTGCCCCCCGACATCGACATGCAGCTGGTGTGGGACGGCACGATGTTTATGCGGAATGCGCTGACGGAAATCATGAAAACCCTGTCTGAGACGATCTTGATCGTGGCAGTCGTGGTGTTCCTGTTCATGGGCTCAGTCAGGACGGCTCTCGTGCCGCTGGTTGCCATGCCGGTGTCGCTGATCGGCGCGGCGGTCTTCATGTTTGGGTTCGGCTTCAGTCTCAATCTGCTGACCTTGCTCGCAATCGTCCTGTCGGTCGGATTGGTCGTGGACGATGCGATTGTGGTCGTCGAAAACGTCGAGCGACATGTGCGCCTGGGCAAATCGCGCATCGATGCGGCATTAATCGGAGCCCGTGAACTACTTGGACCGATTATCGCCATGACGATTACGCTGGCAACGGTCTACACGCCGATCGCATTCCAGGGCGGGTTGACCGGGTCACTCTTCCTGGAATTTGCCATCACGCTCGCCGTGGCGGTCGTACTGTCGGGCGTCGTGGCCATCACCCTGTCGCCGGTCATGAGTTCACGGTTCGTGCATCCACAGGGCAAAGAAGGTCGATTGACCGCCTTCGTCAACCGGCGGTTCGAAGAGGCGCGTCGTGTCTATGCCAGGCTGCTCGACGGTGCGCTGAACATGCGGTGGGGAATCGTGGCGGCGGCATTGCTGATCATGGTCATGGCCGGGCCGCTGTACCTGTTTTCCCGACAAGAACTGGCGCCGGTTGAGGATCAAAGCCACATCAGCCTGTTCTTCCAAGCATCTCCAGACTCGACGTTGGCCGCGAGCAACCGTGAGCATCTGAATGTCGTCCAGGCTATCACATCCCTCCCTGAAACACGGTTTACCTGGTCGCTGACGACATCCTGGGGGGGCTTCGGCGGCTTGGTGGCGAAGGACTGGAAAGAACGAGCGCGATCGACAGAAGAGATGTACGGCGAGGTATTCGGCAGAGTCTCTCAGGTGCCGGGCCTGCGGGTCTTTCCACGCTTGGATCCACCGCTCCCGACACCTGGTCAGTATGACGTCGAGCTTCTCTTACAGAGCGACCTGCCGATCGAGCGGTTGCTTGAGACAACGGGAGCAGTCCTGAATGCCGGGTGGCAGAGCGGCAAGTTCTTGTACGTGGACACCGACTTGAAGATCGACTTACCCGAAGCGCGCGTCATGCTGGACCGAGAACGTCTCGCCGATCTTGGGCTCGACCTGGCCGGAGTCGGTCGTGAACTGGGCACCATGCTCGGCGGCGCCTATGTGAACCGGTTCAACTACTTCGATCGGAGCTACAAGGTCATCCCGCAGCTTGGAGACGAAGACCGCGCCACCGTCGGCCCGTTGCTCGACCTCAAGATCAAAACACCGGGCGGCCAACTCGTGCCGGTGTCGACGTTCACACACATCGAAACAAACACCGCCCCACGCACCCTGAACCGCTTCCAACAGCGCAACGCCGTTCGCATTTTCGGCGGTGTCAAGCCAGGCATCACGAAAGATCAAGGGTTGCGCGTGCTGGAAGAGGCTGCCGCGAAGGCAAGCAATCCTCCCGTCGTACTCGACTATGCCGGCGAGTCAAGACAGATCAGGCAGGAGGGCGCTGCCTTGACTGTCACGCTGGGATTCGCCCTCGTCCTCATCTATTTAGTCTTGAGCGCGCAGTTTCAGAGTTTCCGAGATCCTTTGATCGTCCTGTTGGGCTCGGTGCCCCTCGCGATCTCTGGCGCGCTGGTCTTTAGTTTCCTGGATCTCACGACCATCAACATCTATTCACAAGTCGGCCTGATCACGCTGGTGGGCTTGATCGCCAAAAACGGCATCTTGATCGTGGAATTCGCCAACAAACTGCAGGCCAGCGGGCTCTCACGAATCGCCGCAGTACGTGAAGCGGCCTTGACCAGATTGCGGCCGGTGCTGATGACTTCTGCGGCTACGGTGTTCGGGCATTTGCCGTTGGTGCTCGTGTCCGGACCGGGCGCTGCAGCCCGGAACAGCATTGGGATGGTGCTGGTCACGGGAATGACCGTCGGCACGCTGTTCACCCTGTTCGTCGTACCGGTGTTCTACTCGCTGATCGCCGCCCAGCACCAGCTGGCTTTGACACGCGAGGACATCGCGGTCATGGATGAGGATCTATTGCTCGCGGAAGCAACGAAGGCGTAATGCCATCGGGGTTGATGCAGTAACAAAAGGGCTTTCACCATGCTGAAGATCACTTCGGATAACAGTCAGACTCCAACGCGGTTGACTTTGGAAGGCCGGCTGGCCGGCGTCTGGGTCAAGGAACTCGAACAATTCTGGCGACACATACCCGCATCGGAACCGGGATCGTTGATCGTGGACTTGAGGGGCGTGACCTTTATTGAAACGACAGGGAAGGCGCTCCTTGCAGAGATGTGGCGAGCTGGCGCAGAGCTGATTGCAACAGGATGCTGCAACAAATCCATGATCGAGCAAATCACCTGTTCCCATCCACGCTCGACCACTGATCGACGAAAGAGGCGATAGGAGCATTGCACCATGCGCACACTCAATAGTGTTCTTATAGGATTTCTGTTCCTCACCGCCTGCGCGGTTGGACCGGATTATTCCCGTCCGAACCTGGCAACGCCAGAAAAGTTCCGGATGGCCGACGCCACACAGGAGACCGCGTCCTTCGCCAACCTCCCGTGGTGGGATCTCTTGAAGGACGAAGAACTTCAGCGACTCATTCGGATTGCGCTGAACGAGAATAAAGACCTGAAACAGGCCGTAGCGTCTGTTGAAGAATTTCAGGCCCGTCTGCTTACCGCAAAGATGGATTTTGTACCAAAGGCCGATGCCACGGCCAGTGCGCCCTCCTTCGGCCGAAAGGCGAACTTCCTGTTCCCTGGCTTCCCCAATGCCTTCAATTACTACCTCCAGGGCAATCTGGCCTGGGAATTGGACATCTGGGGACGTATTCGCCGGTCGCACGAAGCGGCACGCGGTGATCTCTTGGCTCGCGAGGAATCCAGGCGGGCGGTCGTGCTTCAGCTCGTGAGTGGCGTCGCGGAAGCGTACTTCGATCTGCTGCAGCTGGATCTACAGCTGAACGTCGCGAAGCGTACACTGCAATCATGGGAAGAGTCAGTCAGAATCGCTCAGGCTCGTGTGCGACAGGGCGTGCTTACCAAAATTGACGCGGATCAGTTCGTCGCCGAACGGGCGAATGCCGCAGCACGCGTTGCAGAATTAACCCGCCAGATGGTGCAAAAAGAAAATCAGCTCAGTGTGCTGATCGGGCGCAATCCCGGTCGCATCCTGAGAGGGCAATCGTTGACGGAACAAGTGCTGGTACCAGATGTCCCGGCAGGCCTGCCTTCGGAATTGTTACAGCGTCGGCCGGATCTGGTACAGGCTGAACAGACCTTGGCAGCGGCAACAGCACGAATCGGTGCCGCCAAAGCGGACCGCTTTCCCAAACTCAGCATTACGGGGATCCTCGGCGTGGCCAGTCCCCAGTTCTCCAGACTGATTGCGAGCGAGACCGCGTTCGGCGTCATCGGTCCAAGCGTGGCCGGTCCCTTGTTCAATACCGTCGCGTTAGGGTTTCAGCAAAGGGCTGCCGAAGCCCAGGCGCGAGAGCACCTTGCACAGTACGAGCAAGCGATCCTTGTCGCCTTTCGAGAGGTTGAAGACGCCTTGGTGGCCGTCTCGACGGCTCGCGAACAACGTGCGGCCCAGGCCGAACAGGTGGAGTCCCTCCAGTCTGCTCTGCAGTTGGCGAGTCTCCGCTACAAAGGCGGGCTCGCCAACTATCTCGACGTGCTCGTCGCACAGCGTAATCTCTTCGAAGCCGAACTGGCATTGGCCGGAACCCATCGATTGCACCTGGTCTCGGTCGTCCAACTCTACAAAGCTTTAGGGGGCGGGTGGCATGCATATAACACAGCCCTCGGTTCCCCCTCACCGACTGCACCCACTGCCGAGCAGCCCGTGGAACCCAGCTGATTACAAGCCGCTGGAAGCCACATCGATAATCATACTGTCGAGGAGAAATCCCATGCGATTCATGGTCATCGTAAAAGCCACGAAGGATTCGGAAGCGGGGTGATGCCGAGTGAACAATTGCTGGCAGCGATGGGGGCATAACAAGCTGGTTGCCACCCTCGCCGGCGGCTGGACGACCATGACCAAGGAGTGGATGGGACCGCTGGAGCTTCCGCCATATTGACCTGGCTCAACCAACATGTTGAACTAGGCGTCTAATCAGTCGCACCTCACCATACAGGAGGAAGGATCATGGCGATAAAAGAGTATAAGCAACTTGGATGTCTGGATGTCCAACCGTCCGGTGGCTGTGGATTCCAAGTGCGGGCCGAAACGGAAGCGGAGCTGATGCAGCTCGTGGCCACTCACGCCAAACAGTGTCATAAGCTGGACTCGATTCCGGCTGAAATGGCGGCGCAAGTGAAAGCGGCCATCAAGACGGTACCAGTAACGGTCTGATCGCGACGAGCGAGTGGGAGCCCTCTCCGAGATGGTCCGGCATCCGGGGAGGATGTCCCTGAAAACCCGCGCAGACAGATCTTACTTCACCGGGGAGGATTCCATGCGACACACCTTCAACGTGTTCACACTGTTTGTCCTCGTGATGACCCTCAGCGGTTGCAGCTACCTGTTCTATCCCCATGCCAAGGAATTTACCGCAAAGGCCAAGGGAGCCACCGGTGTTGAAACACTCATCAACTTGACCAATATGGCGGAAGCCACGGCGCAGAAAGCGAAGGGTGGCAAGGGGGTCGATCAACCATTCGACGATCTACACAATCAATTTCATGCCATCGACGATGGCCTGTGCAACGTTGATAAATCTGTGCGCGAGCAACCGGCCTATGCCCTGGCGGTCACACACGACAAAGAACTCACGGCCATCTTCAAGCGGCTGTGGAAGTTCAAGTCGGATCAGCCACAGCGAGACCAGCATCTGGATCTCTTCGTCTCTGAAGTGCAAGAGCTCCGGCAGACATTGCAAACCCTGAGGTAGGCGTTATGGCAGCACCGTCACCAGAGCAGATCATTGAGGGCCAGCGGCAAGACTGGAACCGCGTCGCCGGCGGGTGGGAAAAGTGGGACCGCTTCTTCGACGAACAGATGGCGTACTTGAATCACCGGCTGGTCGCCGATGCGCGGCTGCGCACGGGCATGCGCGTGCTCGACCTCGGATCGGGCACCGGCTACCCGGCGTTGCTCGGCGCGCAGACCGTCGGCGCAAGCGGGAACGTGATCGGTCTCGACTTGGCCAAAGACATGCTTGCCGTCGCAGAGCGAAAGGCAAAGAAGCTGGGCCTGCACAACATTTCATTCCAAACCGGCGATGTGACCAGCCTGCCGTTTGACAGCGCGTCCTTCGACGCTGTCACCAGCCGCTTCTGCCTGATGTTTCTTCCCGAGATTCCAAAGGCCGCGGCTGAAATCGCTCGCGTCTTACGCCCCGGCGGATGGGTCGCGGCCGCCGTCTGGTCCGCGCCGGAGAAGAACCCGTCCATCGGATTGTCGATGGCCGCCATCAAGCAGGTGATCGACCTGCCGCCTCCTGATCCCGCCGCACCGGGCATTTTCAGACTTGCGAAGCCGGGTGAGCTGGCCGGGATGCTTCAGCAAGCGGGGCTGGTCGATGTGACCGACCATGAGTTTCTGGGTGCGTGGTCCTATGCCTCGGCCGACGAGTATTACACCAGCCTCATGGAAATCGCCGCGCCGGTACAGAATCTCATGGCGAAACTGTCGGAGGCGCAGAAACAAGACGTGAAGCAGCGGATTCTTGAAGCCGCTTCGCAGTTCCGGCACGGCAATCGGATCACCTTCCCGCTCGCCGTCCGCATGGTCGCCGCGCGCAAACCTCTCGGCTGATCCGATGCCGGCGAAGTCAGACGGCTTCAAAGACTTCGTGTTGGATCAACTGGCTGAGCTGCATGGGGTGACCTGCCGCGCCATGTTCGGCGGCTATGGGCTCTACCGGCGCGCGAAATTTTTCGGCATCATCCACAAGGGCCGGCTCTATTTCAAAGTGACGCCCGCCACCATCGCCGACTACACACAACAGGGCATGAAACCGTTCCGGCCCAATGCCAAGCAGACGCTGAAATCCTTTTACGAGGTTCCACCCGATATCCTGGAAGAAGCCGAACGC
Organism: Nitrospira sp.; assembly: GCA_036277675.1. Lineage (GTDB taxonomy): Bacteria > Nitrospirota > Nitrospiria > Nitrospirales > Nitrospiraceae > Nitrospira_D. The sequence continues at coordinate 11,943 of DASUMN010000141.1, forward strand.
TTGACGACGTGGGCCGAGCAAGCAGCCTCGTGATGAGCGGATCGCCGACCCCGTGCCTTTGGCTTCTTACCCCAACCCTGACGCCACCTCCCAACTGTTTTGATCGTCGCTTGCACCAACCGGGCACTTTCTCCACACTGTTTCGATGCTCTATCGCCTGGGCGCCGATTGCATTGTGATACTCCATTTCGGTTTCGTGCTCTTCGTGCTCGTGGGCGGGCTCTTGCTCGTGAAATGGCCGCGCCTGGCCTGGCTGCATCTCCCGGCGGTCGCCTGGGGAACGTTCGTCGAATTCAGCGGATGGATCTGCCCACTGACACCGTTGGAGAATTGGCTTCGGACACAAGCCGGCGAAGCGGGGTATGCAGGAGATTTCGTGGCCCGCTATCTGTCGGCAGTCCTGTATCCCGAAGCTTTAACTCACGAGTTTCAGCTCATTCTTGGAACAGCGGTGGTCGCGGTCAACCTGGCGATCTACGGCTGGCTCTGGAGGGCTCATCGCCTATAACGCAACGAAGGAAATCCGTCAGTCGAGAAAAGCTCATAATTTCCATGGTCACTTGTGGTATGGAATGGCATTTCAAAAATAAATCATTTGTGCATTAATCAAAGTTTCATCGAACTCCGTCACAGCGATAGCATTTCAAGGCGGCAGGAGTGAGTCCTCCCTCTTCAATCAAGAACTGACACAACCGATCGGTAATCTCATCCCGCACTCGTCGAAACACCTCTCCGCGACTCTCCATTGGAGCTGCGGCTGGGTCTTCAAAGGACCAATGCCGGAAGTGAATAGCGGGAAAGACTGGACACGACTCTTTGGCTCGATCGCACACCGTGATCACGTATGTAAAATACTGTCCGACAAATTCCTCGACATGCTTCGACCAACAGTGACGAACATCGACGCCGATCTCCTGCATGGCTTCGACTGTCATCGGGTGTAGGCCAGTGGGGTGTCTCCCCGCACTTTCAGCCTCGAAGTGATCGCCGGCAATCAATCGCAACAGTGCCTCGGCCATCTGACTGCGCGCAGAGTTCCCTGTACAGAGAAATAGAATTCGCTGTTTCATGGCTCAGTTGCAACAACTTGGAGCACAACACGCCGCGTTGTCAGCCACTGGCTTTGATGCGCGGACAAAGGCGCTGACGAACTTGCCATCGACGAGCGGAGCGATGGCCTCCACGTCCACTCCTGTCCCCTCGAAAAGTTCTCGAGCATCTTG
>DASUMN010000142.1:0-4305 GCA_036277675.1 Nitrospira sp.
GTGTATGCGGAGCTGTCCTCGCAGATCCCAATTGCGGGAGGCGCGTACAAATGGGCGAGACAGCTCGGAGGCGCCACCGCCGGGACCTATGCCGGGGCTATCTACGTCAGCTCCACGATCGCGATGCTCACCACGACTGCCTACACCGGCGGAGTCTGGCTGGCGATTTTCTTTGGATCCGGAGGTGGAACCGGAGTCAGTCTCGTGATCTGGGGCGCAGTCTTTATGCTGGTCTGCACCGCCCTCAACCTGGTCCATGTCACGGTATTTAAGTTCCTAATTTCCCTGGGCGTCTACGCGGAAATCGTCGGCTCGTTCGGGGTCGCGCTGCTGCTGTTTCTCTTTTTCCGGCAGCATGGATTGTCCGAGCTGTTCGCGCATCTCGGAACGGGCACCGCCCCCAGTCAGACCGCGGCGTTTTTGGCGGCGCTGGCGATTTCCGGTTGGGCGTTCATCGGCTTTGATGCCTGCTCGACCATCGCCGAAGAAACTCGTGAGCCCAAGCGGATGGTGCCTCGCGCAATTTTCTTATCCCTCTGCATGGTGGGGAGCGTGGTGCTGTTCAACTCTGCCGCGCTCACACTCAGCTTCAACCGCGATACCTTACAACATACAAGCGCCGCGTCCGATCCCGTCACACCCGTCATCGTCGACAACTTCGGGGCCTGGGCGGAAACTCCTTTCCTGGCGATCGTCATGATCGCGTTCCTGGCGTGCGGATCGTCGATGGTGCAGTACACATCCCGAATTGTATTTTCCATGGCCCGCGAAGGCAGTATACCCGCCGTCCTCAGCCGGGTCACCGCCGCCGGAGCTCCGCACAATGCCGTGCTGTTCACGGTGCTGCTGGCCACGCTCGGATTGCTTTTTGGACTGAACGATGAAGCGGTTGCCACAGTGCTTGCGTTCGGCACCGGCGGATTGTACGCCATGTTTGCGATGACGACAGGAGTTGGACTCTATACCCGTCTCACGGGGCGCTGGGATCCATCATTGGGCGAATTGAAGCTGGGCGCCTGGGGATTGCTGATCAATGCGGCGGCGTTTCTCTGGTCCCTGTTTGAATTCGTCAATATCGCCTGGCCGCGCCCGTATGCGGTGTCGCCCGACGCCCCCTGGTGGCAGTTGTGGGCCGTCCCGCTGGTGTTGGGCAGCATTCTCAGCGTGACGACACTGTATGTGCTCATCGTCAAACCCATGAAAAGCGATGCAGTGATGGGTCCGAGGGAGTCCACACCAACTCAAGAATGAACAGCCGCCAGGTTCGTGTCGCAAGGAGGGTTTCATACCGAGTCGATAATTCATCCATGTCTTTCTCAGAAAGGAGCAATGATGGCGAAAAAGAAAACGTACCAAGGCAAGGTTCCCCTGCACGACAAATACGGGCCGGAGGCGAAGTTCGCGGTCGAAGCGGAGGCGCTGCTGCCGACCACGAAATATGAAGAAGAAATCGCCCGGGGCCTTGAATTAGGCTTGCAGGGCGCCGATTCGATCAAGGATCGCCGCATTCCCACGTTCAGCCGCGGAGAACTGCCGCACTTCGCCGGGATCAACACCTTCATCAAGGCCCCCTACGTCGAAGATGTCCGCAAATGTGGAGACTACGATGTCGCCATTCTGGGCGCCCCGTTCGACGGCGGAACGACCTATCGCGCCGGCACCAGGTTCGGACCTCAGGGCATTCGCAAGATCTCGGCGTTATACGGAACATACAGCTTCGAGCTCGGCGTAGACCTGCGGGAATCCGTGTCCATCTGCGATGTCGGCGACGTCTTTACGATTCCCGGCAATATCGAAAAGACGTTCGATCAAGTCAGCAAGGGCGTCGGGCATGTCTATGCCAGCGGCGCGTTTCCCGTCGTACTCGGTGGCGATCATTCCCTGGGTTTTGCGACCGTGCGCGGCGTGGCGCAGAATATGAACGGCAAGAAACTCGGCATCCTGCACTTCGACCGGCATGTGGACACGCAGGAGACCGATCTCGATGAACGCATGCACACGACACCCTGGTTTCACGCGACGAATATCCCCAACGTGCCGGCTAAGAATCTTGTTCAAATCGGCATCGGCGGCTGGCAAGCACCCAGACCCGGCGTGAAGGTCGGCCGTGAACGCCAAACCACGATCATGACCGTGACCGACTGCGTGGAAATGGGCATCGAGAATGCCGCGAAACAGGCGCTCGAAGTGGCGTTTGATGGTGTGGATGCGGTGTGGTTGAGCTTCGACGTGGACTGCTTGGATGCCGCCTTCGTGCCGGGCACCGGCTGGCCGGAACCGGGCGGGTTCTTGCCGCGTGAAGTGCTGAAGTTTCTCCAGATCATCGCCGACACGAAACCGCTGGCCGGCATGGAAATCGTGGAATGTTCGCCGCCCTACGACGCGGCGGAGATTACCAGCCTCATGGCCACGCGGGTAATCTGCGACGTGCTCGCTTGCCAGGTGCGATCCGGCAACCTGCTCAACCGAAAGAAACGGTGAGAGACCGCGGCGGGGATCTCCTGAGCTAAAAATGAAGGCCTTCGGTCAAAAACCGAAGGCCTTCTAGTAGGCCCTCAGCCACCCCGTCACCCGATCAGTTCCTGTGACGGGTTCCACCCCCTCTTGACTTCAAGGTCGCTGTATTTATCTTTCTGATCGTTGCTGATACTTAAACAGCTGGATTGGTGCACGGCCCAACACTGTTGGAGTAACGGCGGCAGAAATGCCCCGCCCCTGTTTAGGCCTGGCCCCCGATCCGCCGTTTTAATCTTTAACCCATAACAAGACCTCTCGTGGAGAGGAGGAGGGATCGTTATGAACAGCTATGTACCGAGTGTCATGTCGTCTATTCGAACCGATGGCTTCGATCAGCAAATTGACCGGCTTCTCGACGAAGCCTTGTGTGCCTTTGGCGTATCCAATAACCAGTGGACTCCGGCCTGCAATATCTGGGAAACCGAGAACGGTTTTTATCTCCAGATGGCGTTGCCCGGTTGGGAACCCAAAGACATCACGTTAGAAGTGACCAATCAGGTGCTCACTGTCAAAGGCGAGCGCGCCGTAGAAACTTCAGAGTCACAGAAATACCACCTGCATGAGATCGCCGAAGGGCAGTTCACGAGGCTCTTCCGGTTGCCGACGTTCGTCGATCAGGGCAAGGCCTCTGCCGCGCACAAGCACGGCCTGCTGACCATTTCGTTTCCCAAGCGAGAAGAGGCGAAACCTCGGCAAATTATGATCGAAGGATCATAATCGCTGCCTCAGCATGACGTCATGAGAGGGCCTTACCGCCACCACCAAATGGTGAGGCCCTCTTATCACCGGAACAGCCTCCAGGGGAGCGCAGAAACTAGGCGTTCGCAGGAACAGGCAGTGACGCGCCCGCCCAACAAGGGACCTGAATCCAAGCGAGAGGACAAGGTCATATCCTCATGACTCTACCAGCCGCATCAGTCAGGAGATGCGAGACATGGCTGAGGCTCTCGTTACGCTGGCTATACTAGGGATCGTCGTGGCAGTGGCTACCGGTGTGGCTTGCCTGGCAATCTATTTCAATCGGGAATGAGCCTGAGCTCCAAGTATCGAAAATGCCGCCCATCGGAGCTGATGCGTGGCAACTCCCTCAGAATTCTCCCTGGTTACTACCGCTGTGGCGTACGGTTGCGGCTGATTAGTCTAGAGGCGGGCCGTGATGCGCACGCATCTAAGCCCCCGCCGCTTCAATCGCTTGAGACCTCGTCTTTGCTGACAGATTTGGGCACGCCTCGAGCGAGGCCGAGAGGATCGCTCTGACCAACCACAATGATATTGACTTCTTCCGTGACCGAATTACCTGCACCGTTGTGAGCGAGATCGTCATGCTATCCACGGATCGCTAGAAACGCACGACGACCTCTCGCCAGTACACTCCAACCACCAACCTAAAGGAGGGACCTATGAGAATTACAGCTGTTCTCACTACGCTGTCCCTGCTCATTGGCGGGGTGGCGTTGATGCCATCATCAACGGAAGCAGCCAACTGGATCTCTGTAACCGGCTCTTCCACGGCATCGTGGGTCAAGGACATTGAGCAGGTGCTGCTGAACAAGGATTATCGCGATATCTTCGCTAACGATCCTCGGACCCCTCAGATGACCGCGCTTCGGCTCTTGAATCAAGCTGCGGCAGCTCAGGATGCGAAAAGAAGCGTGTTGGCGCAGCAACTCATACGCGACGCGCTCGGAGTCTTTGAAGAGGGAGTGCGGAAGCACTATTACTCTTCATCCGAGATCGAACCGATCATAACGTTTATCCGTCAGCATGTACCCGTTGCAATCAGTTGAA
>DASUMN010000143.1:0-3486 GCA_036277675.1 Nitrospira sp.
TTTACGGAATACCGAACGACGCGCAGCAAGCAGGATGCCTGGGAATTGGCCAGCGCCGTGTTCACGACCCTGTTGACGATCGTGACGTTCGTCACCATCGTCGGCATGGTGGCGGCACCGTGGCTCGTGCAGCTGCTGGCCCCGGGGTTTCAAGAGAATCCCGACAAACTCGCGTTGACGACGTTGCTGGCCCGTATCATGTTCCCCTATCTGTTGTTCGTCAGCTTGGCCGCGCTGGCGATGGGCATTCTCAACTCGGTGCGGGCGTTTGCAGCGCCGGCTTTTTCGCCGCTGTTTCTGAACGTCTTCATTATCGTCGGGGCGTTATTTGTGTCCCCGCTGCTCCAGGAGCCGATCATCGGGGTCGCTATCGGTGTGGTGGCCGGGGGGGCGGCGCAGTTTGCCATGCAGCTCCCTAGTCTGAAGCTGCGCGGTCTCTTGTTCGGGTTTCGTTTTGAGCCCGGCCATCCTGGACTGCGGCGGATCGGCATCTTGATGGTGCCGTCGCTGCTCGGCCTGTCCGTGACCCAGGTTAATCTGACGGTCAGCACGGTATTGGGGTCGTTCTTTACCGGAGGACCAACCTATCTCTTTTACGGCATGCGACTGATCCAATTTCCACTGGGAATCTTCGGTGTCGCGTTGGCCATGGCGATTCTGCCCACCTTGTCTTCCCAAGCGGCTCGCGGTGCGTTGGATGAACTGCGCACGACGCTCGGCTTCGGCCTGCGCATGATTCTGTTCATCATCGTGCCGGCCATGGTGGGCTTGATTCTGCTGAGAACGCCGATTGTGCATCTTTTCTTCGAGCATGGGACGTTCACCGCGCAGGATACGGAGGCGACGGCTTTTGTGGTTCTGTGTTATGCCCTCGGTTTGTGGGCGTTTGGGGGAGTGCGCATCATTGTCGCGGCGTTCTATTCGCTGCAAGATACCAAGACACCGGCGATTTCGGCGGCGGTGGCGGTGGCCGCCAACATCCTGTTGTCGCTGTTGCTGATGAAATCGCTCGGGGCGGCGGGACTGGCGTTCGCCACGGCCCTCGCCGCTATGGTCAATGGAGGCATCCTCGTGGCGGTGCTCAACCGGCGGCTGGGCGGAGTCGAATGGGGGACTGTGGGGCGATCATCTCTGCGAGTGGCCATTGCGTGTACCCCGATGGCCATGGCCTGTTGGTGGGCGGCCAGCGCTCCGGTGTGGACTCATCCCGAGGACTGGATCGCCAAGTCCGTGATGCTCTTCGGGGCCATCGCCGTGAGCGTGGGCAGTTACGTCGGAGTTCATGCCTTGCTGCGATCCGATGAACTCGATGTCGCGTGGGGGATGGTGCGTCGAAAACTCGGCCGGACGGCGGGATCATAGGAGGTGCAATGAGACGCGCGATTGTATTCAAATCATCCTGGGGATGGATGGGGATTTCTGAAACCTCAAAAGGCATCGATACCATCGCGTTGCCCAAAGGGTCAAAACGCGCGGTCGAATCGGATCTCCGATCGGTGACAGATGAGCTGTTTGAGGAAGGAGTCTCTGCTCGACTGGAAGAGGCCCGGCTTCAACTGCTTGATTATCTGGACGGGAAGCGGCATATCTTCGATGTGCCGCTGGATCTCTCGCACGGGACCCCATTTCAGCGGCGAGTGTGGCGGGCGCTCCAGCGGGTGCCGTACGGCAAGCTCCGATCATACCAATGGATCGCCTCCCGTGTAGGCGGGCGGCACTATGCCCGTGCTGTCGGCAGTGCGGTCGGCGCCAACCCGTTGCCAGTCGTGATCCCTTGCCATCGGATCGTCGCCCAGGATGCATCGCTGGGCGGTTTTTCTGGTGGGTTACCCATGAAACGCAAGCTGCTGACGCTCGAAGGGACGCTTCGGTACTTGAAAACCCGTCGGTAGCCATCGGACATTGGTGGAATGAAAGCCGTTCTTCAGCGTGTGACTCAGGCATCGGTGACGGTGGATGGTGCCGTCGTCGGAACGATCGCCAAGGGACTTGTGGTGCTCGTGGGGGTGGCCAAGGGTGATGAGGAGTCCGATGGACGGTATCTGGCGGAGAAGATCCGAACGTTGCGGATTTTCTCCGATGAGCAAGGGAAAATGAATCGATCGCTCGCTGATGTGGACGGGGCCGTGTTGCTGGTATCGCAGTTCACGCTGTTAGGCCGAACCGCCCATGGTCGCCGGCCCAGCTTCGATGAGGCGGCCCCTCCCGGAGAAGCCGAGCGACTGTATGAGCGGTTGGCGGCCGATCTGCGGGCTCACGGAACACCGGTCGAGACGGGGGTGTTTGCCGCTCATATGCAAGTCTCCCTACTGAACGATGGCCCAGTTACGTTCGTAGTGGACAGTCGCGACACTCGTTCCTGATCGGTTTCGGTTAAGTTTTTCAGAGGAGCACCGAGAACACAGAATGACACACCGGCGACTTGTCGGAGGTCTGCTATAATTGACCTGCGGCATCGTTCCACGCCACAAGAGGTTACGATGGCCCCTCACATCTCTCCTCAACACCCCTTGCGTCGGCTGTTCGGCGCCTTGACCGAGAAGAGTTTCACCGAACACCTGGGCTGGCCCGATCACAACGTGACTGCCTATCTGTCGAACTTACTCACCGACTTTGTCCGCACGGACCAACTCCATAAGATCAAGAACAGCCGGAATCAGCCTGTGGGCACGGTCGTCGACTTGCTCTACGAGTCGGAGGTAATGCTGGGGGCGCAGTCGATGGACCGTGAACGGGATGTGCATCGCCACATCGGGGATTTCACCCTGTTCATGGCCGGGTTGTTCCCGGAATATCTCAGACGCCTCAAAACGGCGGGGCTCATCTACCACAAGGATTTCCTCGTCGATTATGTCAAGACGGGGAAACGATCCTATGGTATCGTGGCCACGATCGGCCGCGACAGCGCCGACGGAGATCCGCCATTGTTTCAGAAACTGTCCGAGAATTTCGAACTCTGCGTGACCGGCCTGGGTTTTGTCCGATCCGATCTGGACCGCATGCAGAATCCCGCGTATCGGCAGGCTCGGGACTTGCTCCTCAATTGAAATCCGCAGGCCCCATCATCCTCGCCCACGGAGGTGCCGGCCTCCGTGCCATGACTGCCCCGCAAGCGGCCTGTCTCCAAGCGGCCTTGAAAATCGGGTATCATCTGCTCGACCGAGGCGCGTCCTCGCTGGTTGTTGTAGAGCAGGTCATTCGTGTGCTTGAACAGAGCGGGTTATTCAACGCGGGGAAGGGCGCCAGGCGGCAACTCGATGGGGTTCGACGGATGGATGCATCGATCATGGAGGGGCAGGCTTTGCGTGCCGGCGCCGTGGCGTCTATCGAAGGCATCGTCCATCCGATCACTGCCGCCCGGCTCGTGATGGAAGAAACGAATCATGTGTTGTTGGTGGGGCCAATGGCCACGGCGTTTGCCCGACATTTCAAGTTGGAAGGTCAGCGGCCGGGGGCTCCGACGCGTCGGCTGTCCGAGGGTGCGAT
>DASUMN010000144.1:0-2764 GCA_036277675.1 Nitrospira sp.
CCTCCATCGGCCAGTCCGGGACAGGGCTCGAACCGTTTACCGTACTTGGCGGCGAGCGTTTCCAATTGCTGGGCCAGCTGTGACGGCGTGATGGTCTGGCGGGCCCAGGTCAGCAATCCGCCGCGAAAGGCCGGGAATCCGATCCCGTAGGTCAGTGCGAAGTCAATTTGCCAGGGTTTCTCCACGATCGTGTCGTGCAGGCAGCGCACGGATTCGTCGACCATGGGGAGAAACAACCGTTCTTGAAGGAGGTCATCGGATGGCGGGCTGGTGTCGGATGGAACGGTGCGGCGATAATGGCGGATCGCTTCCAACGCACGCGGATTCTCCTTGCCCGTTTTCCAAAACGTGACCGGCGGTTGCTTCTCAGGAAGAAAGTGTTGAAGCAGCGCATCGCGCGACTCGATCCGCGAACCCAAAACGGCGAGCGAGGTCAGCACATGGATGCCGACAGGAAGTCCGATCAGATCGAGGAGTTCGAGCGGACCCATCGGATGCCCGCTGTCCACGGCCATTCCGAAATTCTTGGCGACCGCGTCGATACGCCGGATCGGCACCCCCTCGCCGACCAGGATCACCGCCTCCGCGAGATAGCGGGAGAGAATGCGGTTGACGAGGAACCCAGGCCCGTCGTTTACCACGAGGGGAAACTTGCCCAATCGCTTAGCCAGCCCACAAGCGTGAGCCAGGGCCCGATCAGAGGTGAAGGGCGCGCGCACCACTTCGACCAGTTGCATCTTGGCCACCGGATTGAAGAAGTGCAACCCCACGCACCGTTCCGGATGGGCGGATCCCGCGGCGATGTCGGCCAAGGTGTACGACGAGGTGTTGGTCGCAAAAATTGCTTCGGGTCCGGCGTGCGATTCAAATTCAGCAAGCACCGCCCGTTTCACGTCCAGTTTCTCCGATACCGCTTCGATCACAAGCGGCGCCGAGCACACATCCTCGATGCGGATCGTCGGGGCGATCCGCGACAGTCGGTATCGAAGATCGGAGGGCTGAATCAGCCGCTTCCGAACCTGGGCCGTCTGAGCCTTGTGGATGCCGCCCATCGCTTTCGCCAGAATGCTCGGGGAAATATCCCGCAACACCACCGGATGCCCCTTTTCAGCCAGTTGCCCCGCGATCTGCGCGCCCATCAATCCGGCCCCCAGTACGGCGACCCGTGTCACTCCTGTCGAGCCGGAAGGGGCATTCCGTTTGACCGTTTCACCGGCCAGGAACAGCTCGACGAGATATTGGGAGGTCGGGCTGGCCATCAGCTCCAGCAGGAGCGGCTGCTCGATGGTAAGCGAAGCGTCCAGCACGCTCTCACTCATGCCTTTCTGAATCGCGTCGATGGCACGCAATGGAGCCGGGTAGAAATGGCCGACACGCTGGATCACCTGGCGCCGGGCATAGTTGCATACCAGCGGGCGAAGCGCAGGGAGGTTCAATATACGCTGGATGCCATGAAGAGGCCGCGGTTGGGCGCGTTGCGAGCGGAGCGCGTGCGCTTTGCGGACGGCGGTTTGGACTAAGGTCTCATGCTGCACACGGTCCAATGTCCGGACATCGGACGGAACAGACGTCACCATTTCGTCCACGAGGCCCATGCGTAATGCCTGCCGGGGGTAGACCGTCTTGCCAGCTGTGATCATGCCGAGGGCCGCAGACAACCCGATCAGCCGAGGGAGCCGTTGCGTGCCGCCGAATCCCGGCAAAATGCCCAGCTTGACCTCCGGCAGGGCGAAACAGGTCTTGGCATGGGTGCCGGCCAGGCGTGCGTGACAGGCCAGGGCCAGCTCGAGCCCGCCGCCCAGACAGGGGCCCTCCACCGCGGCGACGAACGGTTTGGACGATCGCGCCATCTCGTGGAACAATTGGTGAACCGCGGCGACGAGCGCCTCCATGGCGTGAAACGATTGGCGTGTTTGCGCGTCGTGCATCTGTTCGAGGTCCGCGCCCGCGCAGAAATTGCCCTCCTTCAAACTCAGCAGCACCGCTCCCTTAATGCCGTCGGTTTGGCCGACGGACTGCACGATGTGCTGCCATTCGGAGACGCTCTCTACGTTGAGCACGTTGACTGATTTTCCCGCGTAATCGAATCCCGCCAGTAAGATTCCTTCGTCGAGAATGAGGGTCTTGAAATGCTTCAGCGCAGCCTCACTGCCGGAAGGAGCCGCGACGGGGTGACGGTCCGACATGGCTATGTCCTCTCCAGGATCATTGCCACCCCTTGCCCGCCTCCGACACAGGCGCTGATCAGCGCCCGTTCCGCATGCCGGCGTCTGAGCTCGAACAGGGAGGTCAGAGCCAGGCGCAGTCCGGACACGCCGACCGGATGGCCGAGGGCGATGGCACCGCCGTGAGGATTGAGATCCTCGGGTGGAATTTCGCCGAGACGCTCCGTCAATCCGTATCGGCCGAATTTGCGCTCCATGAGTGACGGCGAATCGAGGATGCGGCTGATCCCCAAGACGACGGAGGCGAAGGCCTCGTTGATTTCGAACAACGAACAATCCTTGAGGGTCAGGCGGGTCTTCGACAAGAGCTTGGCGATGGCGCCGACCGGGGCCAGGCCCATGCAGGACGGCTCATAGCCGAAGTCGGTGTACTCTCTCACGTAACCGAGAATCGGCAACCCGAACGACTTGGCCTTCTCTTCCTCCATCAGCAACACGGCGGCGGCCGCATCCGTGATCTGCGAAGCATTGGCCGGTGTTACCGATCCATGCCGCCGGTCGAACACCGGTTTGATGTTGGCAAATGTCTCTTGGCCGGC
>DASUMN010000145.1:0-3609 GCA_036277675.1 Nitrospira sp.
TCGCACTCGTTGAATAACGAAGAAAGTGCGCTTGCCTGGTTCTATCAAGTTCTCCGCCATACGGTAGCGGATTACTACCGTTCCCGTGGAGCCGAGACTCGTCGGAATGAGGCCTTCCTGGAGGAATTGACCATTTCTGGCAATCATCAGGAGCCGCCACTGGACGAGGCAAAGGCTGCCGCTTGTGCCTGCCTTCACGGTCTCCTCCCGACGCTTCGTGGGAACTATGCGGAACTCATCAAACGCATCGACCTCGATGGCGAATCGCCGGCACAGGTCGCGAAAGAGCTAAAAATATCACGGAACAACCTCACTGTTCGCCTGCACAGAGGTCGCCAATCCTTACGGGCCTCTCTTGAGGAAGCGTGTGGGATCTGTAGCAAACATGGCTGTTTGAACTGCGCCTGTGGATAGCATCCCACCCGCTTAAGCATCTTCCATCACTTCCGCCTGGTTTGCTGAGCATTTACAAGGCGTTCTTCCCGTCTATTCTCCTCCCTGTAATATTTGGCAGCCTGCTCCGTCTGTAATTCTGAACGCGACAATACATCACCATACCGGATAAGATGAAAGGAGTCGGAGCCATGATTCATGAATCATCGAGCGGCTGTTGCGGAAAGTCGCATCAAGGACAGGACCGCATGAGTGGAGTGAGTCAAGATACCAGGGATCATTCGCACGCTCACGTTAAGCCTGAGATCGATCCTATCTGCGGAATGACCGTCGATCCAAGCAAGGCGGCGGGGAGCTATGATTACAAAGGCACGACGTACTATTTCTGTTCTGCTTCTTGCCTAGAACGATTTCGAGCAGACCCAGAGAAGGCTCTCAGCAAGAAGCCGCTGAATCTGATCACGATGCCGCCTTCCCGCAAGCCGCTACCGATGATGCAACCGGCCAGACAGGGTGAGATCGACCCTGTGTGTGGGATGACGGTCCAGCCTGCCACGGCAGCTGGTTCGTACGAATATCAGGGGAAGACCTACTACTTCTGCGCGACGAGATGTCTCGACAAGTTTCGAGCCGAGCCCGACTATTACCTGACCCCGTCTGAGCAGCGGACCCAGAAACCCGCGCCGGTCCCGGCTGACAGAAGCGCCACCTACGTGTGTCCGATGGATCCCGAAGTCAGCCAAAAAGGTCCGGGAGCCTGCCCCAAGTGCGGGATGGCCCTTGAGCCGGCCGACGTAACTGCTGGTGCGTCTCGCACGGAATACACCTGTCCCATGCATCCGGAGATCGTACAGTCAGAACCGGGCACGTGTCCTATTTGCGGGATGGCGTTAGAGCCACGCACGGTGACAGAGGAAGAGACCAATCCTGAGCTCGTCGATATGACTCGCCGTTTTTGGCAGAGCGTGATCCTGGGCGCCCCCATTCTGGCCCTGATGATTTCAGACATGCTTCCAGGCCGGCCGTTACAGCATCTTTTTTCCGGAAAAACCTTGGTGTGGTTTCAGTTTGCGTTGGCCACACCGGTTGTATTCTGGGCTGGTTGGCCCTTGTTTGAACGAGCCTGGACCTCGATCGTCAATCGCCACCTCAATATGTTCACTCTTATCGGTCTTGGTACCGGTGCGGCCTATCTCTACAGTGTCGCAGCCACGTTCATGCCTGACCTGTTTCCGGATTCGTTTCGTACCCACGGGGGAGAACTTGCAGTCTATTTTGAGCCGGCGGTCGTCATCATCGCCCTAGTCTTGTTGGGGCAGGTGTTGGAACTGCGGGCGCGCAGCAGGACAAGCAGTGCGCTCAAGGCGTTGTTGGGGCTTGCGCCGAAAACGGCTCGGGTAGTCCGGCCCGATGGTCGCGAAGAAGATATCGCGTTGGACCAAGTTCAGGTCGGCGATCAGTTACGCGTCCGGCCGGGTGAGAAGATTCCCGTCGATGGCGTGGTGATGGAGGGGGCGAGCGCCGTCGATGAATCGATGGTAACCGGCGAGTCGATCCCGGTCGAAAAGCAATCAGGGCAGAAGGTAGTGGGAGCGACCGTCAACGGAACAGGGAGTTTCGTGATGCGCGCCGAGCGAGTCGGTCGCGAGACGCTGCTGTCGCAAATCGTGCGCATGGTCAGTGAGGCGCAGCGCACACGCGCGCCGATTCAGCGACTGGCCGATGTCGTGGCCGCCTATTTCGTGCCGATCGTGATGCTCGTGGCAGCTGTCACCTTCTTACTATGGGCGATCTATGGTCCTGAACCTCGGATGGCCTATGCGCTTTTGAATGCCGTGGCGGTGTTGATCATTGCCTGCCCCTGCGCCCTGGGGCTTGCGACACCCATGTCGATCATGGTCGGAACCGGGCGCGGTGCGACGGCTGGTGTGCTGATCCGCAATGCCGAGGCCTTGGAGACGTTGGCGAAGGTCGATGTGCTGGTCGTCGATAAGACAGGCACGCTCACGGAGGGCAAACCGCGGCTGATGACCGTCGTTCCTGTGTCGAGCGTCTCGGAGACAGACTTGCTTCGGGTCACCGCTGGGCTTGAACAGAACAGTGAACACCCGTTAGCCGGAGCCATCGTAACCGGTGCTCGGGAGAAAGGTCTCACGCTGGCTAAGCCCAAAGACTTTCGCTCGCTCACAGGGAAAGGGGTCACTGGGACAGTCGAAGACCGAGTGGTTGCCGTGGGAACGGTGCCGTTTCTTCGCGAACTCGGTGCGGACACAGAGGCACTCGTGTCTCAGGCTGAACCGTTCAGACAAGAAGGGCAGACAGTCATATTTGTGGCCATTGATGGGAAGCCGGCCGGTTTGCTGGGTGTTGCGGATCCTATCAAAGCCTCGACACCTGAGGCGATCGATCTGCTCCATCAGGAAGGTCTACGGATCGTGATGCTCACCGGTGACAGCAAGACCACGGCACAGGCAGTGGCGCGACGACTTCATATCGATGATGTGCAGGCCGAAGTGCTCCCGGATCAAAAGACTGCGGTCATCAAACAGTTGCAAGCCGAAGGCCGCATCGTCGCGATGGCGGGTGACGGAATCAACGATGCGCCGGCCTTGGCGCAGGCCCAGGTGGGAATCGCCATGGGAACCGGCACGGATGTCGCGATGGAAAGCGCCGGTGTGACATTGGTGAAGGGCGACCTACGAGCCATCGCTCGGGCACGCCGGTTGAGTCGAGGCACGATGAAGAACATCCGGCAGAATCTCTTCTTCGCCTTTTTTTACAATGTGCTCGGCGTTCCCATTGCTGCCGGCATTCTGTACCCGTTTGTCGGAGTGCTTCTCAGCCCTATGATTGCGAGCGCGGCGATGACATTCAGTTCCGTGTCGGTGATTGCGAACGCGCTCCGGCTGCGGCATGTCGAATTGTAATCGCCCAGTAGTTGATGCAGTCGGAAAAGCGTGCTAGGGTTTACGCATGATCCTTGCGATGCGTGAAATGTCCTCGCGCCTTCGCCTCGCGGCCCTGTTGTGGGGCTCTATCTGGATGCTCGTGGTTCCCCTCTTCCATGTGCATCCCAGAGCGGATCACCATCACGGGGAAGCCGGCCATGTCCATGGCGGGACCGTCCATACGGTGTGGTCTCCCGATCTGGACGATGAATACGACCACCACCATATGGCCCATCATTTCGGTCATACCGCTTCAAGCCAATATGAC
>DASUMN010000146.1:0-3404 GCA_036277675.1 Nitrospira sp.
GTCGACACGACTTTAAACATCTCCGATTTCGTCATCGTCCGCAAGCCGTCGAATGTCACTTCCTTGATGCGGGCCTTGTCCCCTTCGGTGATGAAAAACGTCAAGCGCTTGCGCTCTTGGTCCAACGCTTGGACGACCGGAATCACTTGACAGTTGTAATAGCCGTCTTTTTCGTACGCCAGACGGATACTTTCGGCGCTATCCTTGACCTGCTGTTGATCGAGGAAGGTTTGGCTCTTGATGAGGGTTTTTTCCTTGAGCTTGTCGTCGCTCAGATTCTGATTCCCGTCATAGACGATCTCCGTAATGAAGGGTTTTTCCCGGACGACGAAGACCACGGCCGTTCCTTCAGGGGTCACGTCGGTTTCGACTTGGACGTCCTCAAAGAAGCCGGAGTCGTACAGAATTTTGACCTGTCCACGAACCGTCTCGGGCGTATAGGGGTCATTCACCTTGAGTGTGAGGCGTCCGATAATGGCGGGAACTTCGATGCGCTTGTTGCCCCGGATGTCGATCGACTTGACCTTGGAGACCGTCGTCTGCTCGACCGCTTCACACCAGCCGGACAAGACAGAGATGGCCACGATCAGCGCGACGAGCCATCGAGATCTGTGAATGAGCGTCACGATCGACAAAACGCACTCTCGCGCGAAAATCACCATGGCCGTGGCAATACCACACCCGCTCATAGAGACTGGGCAGAGATGAGCCTACCCCATCACGCCTGGCCCGCTCCGATGTGCAGACTAGAGGGAACACGGTTGCCGCCCATGAGCCCACGGCTCGCAAAACTGCTGGATTATATTGGCGCGTCTCCACGTTGTAAAGGACTCGCCGATGGTTTCTGAAGACTCGGCTGTCCGCGTATCCGCGCAATGCGCCTTGGATGCGGTGAGTTCCGGCATTCCTTGACATCACCCTACCCATCACATAGTATCCGATTCATGTCGCGTTTCACTGTCAGAAAAGCCATTATCCCCGCAGCAGGACTGGGGACGCGGTTTCTTCCCGCGACCAAGGCTTCGCCGAAAGAAATGCTCCCGCTGGTCGATAAACCACTCATTCAATATACGGTGGAAGAAGCGGTCGCCTCCGGGATCGAAGACATTATCGTGGTCACGGGGCGGGGCAAGCGCGCCATCGAAGACCACTTCGATCGCTCGGTTGAACTTGAAGACAATTTGAAAGGGACCGGCAAGAGCCAAGTCCTGCACCAGATCCGGCAGATTTCGAATCTCGCCAACTTCTGTTACGTGCGTCAGTCGGAAGCGCTGGGATTGGGACATGCCGTGTTGTGCGCGCAGCACTTGATCGGCGATGAACCGTTCGCCGTGATTCTCGGCGACGAAATCATCGATGCGCCGGTACCGGCGCTTGCCCAACTGATCCATGTCTACAAGAAGCGCCACGGCGCGGTCCTGGGTGTGCAAGAAGTGCCGAAGCAGGATGTCAGCCGATACGGCATCGTTGCGTCCAAACGCGTTGCGAGCGGCCTGCATCGTGTCCAAGACATGGTGGAGAAACCATCGCCAACCGATGCCCCCTCGACACTGGCCATCATCGGCCGCTACGTCTTGCCGCCGGAGATTTTCCCGATCCTGAGAAAAACGGCGCCTGGGAAGAATGGGGAGATTCAACTGACCGACGCGCTCAAGGAACTGGCGAAACGATCACCGATGTTTGCCCAAGAGATCAAGGGCCAGCGTCATGATGCCGGGGATAAGCTGGGTTTTCTCATCGCCACGGTCGAATTCGCGCTGAAGAACCCCTCATTGGGAGCCGACTTCGGCGAGTATCTTGTCTCACGCGCGCACGTGCTTACAAACGACCGGCGAAAATAGATCGGTCCCTGACGCACCCCATCATACTGCGTCACCGGGCAAACCACGAATTCCTCCGAGCCGAGCATATTAGGAGCCGTACCCGATGACAGACCAGAACGAGCAAGAACTTCAACCTCCGCAGAACGTCGAGATTCCCGCCCAGCTGCCCTTGCTGCCTGTGCGCGACATCGTCGTCTTCCCCTATATGGTGCTTCCGCTCTTCGTCGGACGAGACATGTCGATCAAGGCGATCGAAGCGGCACTCGCCGGGAACCGGATGATCTTCCTCGCGACGCAAAAAGCGCTCGACGTGGAAAATCCAGAGCCCAACGACATCCATGAGATCGGCACCGTCGGCATCGTCATGCGTATGCTGAAGCTGCCGGATGAACGCATCAAGATCCTCGTGCAGGGCGTCGCGAAAGCCAAGATCGCCAAGTATATCCAGACCGACCCCTACTATTCCGTCCGCATCGACAAGCTCCCCGACACCAAAGCCACGAGCACGTCGCTTGAAGCTGAAGCGGTGATGCGCACGGTGAAGGAACAAATCGAGCGGATCGTCAGCCTGGGCAAAGTTTTGATCCCCGACGTCATGGTCGTGATTGAGAATCTGGAAGAGCCCGGACGGCTCGCCGACATGGTGGCGTCGAATCTGGGATTGAAAGTCGAGGTCACTCAAAGCGTGCTGGAACTTCTCGACCCCGTCCAGCGTCTTCGCCAGGTCAGTGACATTCTCGGCAAGGAAATCGAAGTTCTGTCGATGCAGCAAAAGATCCAGGCGCAAGCCAAAGGCGAAATGGACAAGACCCAGCGCGAATATTTCTTGCGCGAGCAGCTGAAAGCCATTCAAAAAGAACTGGGCGAATTGGACGAACGAGCGGAAGAAGTCGCCGAATTCCGCAAACGCATTAAAGACGCCAAGATGCCGGAGAAAGTGCTCAAAGAAGCGGAAAAGCAGCTCAAGCGCCTGGAGAAGATGCACCCCGATACAGCCGAGTCCGCGACGGTCCGCACCTATCTGGAATGGATGGTGGAGCTGCCCTGGTCCAAACGGTCGAAAGACAACCTTGATCTGAAGGCCGCAGCCAAGGTGCTGAACGAGGACCACTACGACCTGGAGAAAGTCAAGGAACGGATTCTCGAGTATCTGGCCGTCCGCAAGCTGAAAGAGAAGATGAAGGGCCCCATCCTCTGTTTCGTGGGGCCGCCGGGGGTCGGCAAGACCTCCCTAGGCAAGTCGATCGCCCGGGCACTCGGGCGTGAATTTGTGCGCATCAGTCTCGGTGGCGTCCGGGATGAGGCGGAAATCCGTGGACACCGCCGCACCTATGTCGGCGCGCTACCCGGCCGGCTCATCCAGGGCATGAAGCAGGCGGGAACGGCCAATCCCGTCTTTATGCTGGATGAGGTGGACAAGGTCGGCATGGATTTTCGTGGCGACCCCTCCGCGGCCCTGCTGGAGGTACTCGATCCCGAACAAAACAACTCGTTCACCGACCATTATTTGGGCGTCCCCTTCGACCTGACGGAGGTGATGTTCATTACCACCTCCAATCTGATCGATCCGATCCTTCCCGC
>DASUMN010000147.1:0-2251 GCA_036277675.1 Nitrospira sp.
CAGTTGAACCACCTGAGTCGCATTGAGCCGTCCTGCAAACAGTAAGGCCGTTTCCTCACCTCGTTCACGTTTGATCTTCTTATAGACCTCGTACAGCACGATGGTCGGCGTGATGAGTTGATACTTAGGAGTGAGATAGGCGGCATACCGGTCAGCTAGTGGGCCATCCGTAAAGAATTCAATCCATCCGCTGGAATCCAATAAGACTTTCACACCCGGTCCTTCTTCTCGCGGAGATCCGTCGCGGACATGCCCTTGAGCGCGCCCTTCAGCGATTTCAGCGGCACTTCCGGCACGAGGGTAATCACGCCTCCCTTTTCCACCACCTGCAAGCGCTGGCTTGGGGTGAGATGGAGCTTATCCCGAACTTCCTTCGGGATCACGACTTGGAACTTGGACGAGATCGTCGTTGTCGCCATACCTGCCTCCTTACCAATTTATGATCGATCGTATTATCGTTTTACGTTTAGATCAAGACAATTATGCGACGGCGGAGACACTCAAGTCCGTCGTGGACACTTCGCGCTCGCACAGGGTCACTGGCGGGTTTTATGCGCCGCCGGCAATGACGAGAGGCTTCGCCAGGTGAGCCGGCAGTACGAGCACGCCATGGGCAAAGAACGAATAGCCACTGGAGGTGTTTATCCGCCGCCAGCAATCACAAAAAAGCGATAAAGAGGCGGCGGCACGCGCTAGCGAGGTGTGGTGGTCCCAACGGGATTTGAACCCGTGTTTAAGCCTTGAGAGGGCTCCGTCCTAGGCCAGGCTAGACGATGGGACCATCCGGAACCTCTGGACGACCTGGACCGTAGCATACGCCCTTTTCAGTTTGCAACGAAACCGGCCTGCAGGGCTTGCGGCTCCGCCACGCCTCGCCTATAAGGATAGGGAGAGCTGGTTGAGCCTGTGTGAGTGCATAGAACCGGCAACCATCTCTTTACAAGATCATGAGGAGTGGCATCATGATGACCCATCCCTCGCCCATTCGTCCTCGATCCTTTCGACATCTTCTCACGCTCCCGATTCTGTTCTCGATCAGCGCAGTCTGGGGATGCGCCGTCTTCACGGATGGTCAACCGGCTCAGATCCGATGCCCTGGTTCAGTTCAGACGAAGGTCAGCGCGACAAAACAATCGGTGACCGTTTCCTACACAGAACCGGCTGTGACCATGGGAGGAGGATCACTATCCGACCTTGCCAAGACGACCATCTATTACGACCTGGGCGACGGCCGCCGCCAGGCTAAAGAGGTCCCGGCAACGAAGCCAACGGGAGGAGGACAGATTTCCGAAACCATTTCCGTGCCGATTACCACCCAAGGAGAACAGATTGTTCGAATCTGCGTGACCGCGACGGACCGCTATGGGAACGAAAGTGCCATGGTGCCCTGATTTCCGCCGGAATCATCTTTGATGAATACTCGGATCGTGCAAGACCATGCAAGAATATGAGAAACGTTGTTCGGTTCGCTGAAATTTCTATAGACTCTCCCCATGACCGAGATCATCAAGCCCAGCGTCCAAGCCTTCCTCGTCTGCGATCAGGTGATCGAGGACAGCCTGACAAAGAAGAAAAGCCTGATCGGCATCTTCACGCACCTCCAAGCCGCCGTGTTTCCGTTCCAGCACCAGCATATGGGGCTGTATTTTTGCCTGACGGACGCCGAAGGCACGTACCACTTCGACATCGATCTCGTCTGTCTCAACGACGACCAACTCGTCTGCCGCGCCACGCTTCCCAACATCCACATCCTGGACCGCCTCCAGATTTCCGACTTCGGCATCAATATCCCCTCGTTGATATTTCCCGCTCCCGGCCGGTATGAGTTCCGCTTGAGGATGGAAGGTCATCTCATCGCGCAAAAAGACTTCAATGTGATGCAGATGGCATATCCTCAAACAGCAGGGCCGTCCTCCTAATCAGTTCCGTATTCCTCCTCTCCACCCCTCTGTGGTAGAAGAAGCCTTCTCGGTTGTCTCAACACTCCGGTGTGAAGGCTGGTTATGGCCACGTTGCCTCCGAGTCACTCTGATTTCATTCGCGACCTCGTCGCGGCGGATCACGCTGCCGGCAAACACGGCGGCCTGGTGGTCACCAGATTTCCTCCCGAACCGAACGGGTACCTCCATATCGGCCATGCCAAGTCGATCTGCCTCAACTTTGGCATCGCCAACGAGAATCCCGGTGGGATCTGCCACCTGCGATTCGACGACACGAACCCCACCACGGAAGATCCCGAATACGTCGAGGC
>DASUMN010000148.1:0-7573 GCA_036277675.1 Nitrospira sp.
ACAAAAGGCTTCCCCGAACGTGAATTTATTGAACACGAACTGGATTTCAAACGCCTGGGCCAGGCTACCTTCCAATCGCGCCAGGGCCGTGTCATCGAAGCCTTTGAGACGCAAGGATTCGTGGTTGATGAACGGCGCATCCTTGAGCGTTTGCGCGCCGACACAATAGCGCACGATGTCCTGTGCCTGCTCGTCCGTATATCCCAACGTCGCCAAGGCGGCGGGCAGGCTTTGGTTGATGATTTTGAAATATCCGCCGCCGGCCAGCTTTTTGAACTTCACGAGCGCAAAATCCGGTTCGATGCCGGTGGTATCGCAATCCATGACCAGCCCGATCGTGCCGGTCGGAGCGATGACCGTGACTTGGGCATTGCGATACCCATAGGCCGTACCCAGTTCGAGCGCGTGATCCCATGCCCGCCTGGCGGCCAGAAGCAGGTCGGGCGGGCAATGCTCCGGATGAATCCCCGCCGGAACTATTGAGAGCCCTTCGTATTCATCGCGAGAAACATTGTAGGCCGCTCGGCGGTGATTGCGGATCACCCGCAGCATGTGCTCGCGGTTTTTCGCATAGCCCGGAAACGGCGAGAGCTCAGCGGCCATTTCAGCGGAGGCGCTGTAGGATTCGCCGGTCATGATGGACGTCACAGCGCCGCAGATCGCCAGGGCCTTGGGTGAATCGTAGGGAATCCCCTGGCGCATGAGGACCGTGCCCATATTGGCGTAGCCCAATCCAAGCGTGCGGAACTCGTAACTTTTCTCGGCGATCGACCGGCTCGGAAACGACGCCATCAAGACGCTGATTTCCAATGCAATCGTCCACAATCGCACAGCGTGCCGAAAGTGTTCCAATTCAAATTGGCCGTCCGCCGTATAGAACGTCGCGAGATTGAGCGACGCCAGATTGCAGGCCGTGTCGTCCAAAAACATATACTCCGAACAGGGATTCGACGCATTGATACGGCCGTCGTCGGGGCAGGTGTGCCATTCGTTGATCGTGGTGTCGTATTGTGTCCCGGGGTCGGCGCAAATCCATGCCGCCCACGCGATCCGATCCCAGAGGTCACGGGCCTTGATGGTCTTGCAGGCCTTGCCGTCGATACGTCGCTTCAATTGCCAGTCACCGTCGGCTTCAAGCACGGAGAAAAACTGATTGGGAATTCTGACACTGTTGTTCGAATTCTGCCCGGACACGGTTTGATAGGCCTTACCGTCCCAATTGGTGTCATATTCGTGAAAGACAAAGTGTGTGAACCCCTGCTGCGCATAGGAAAACATCCGTTGGATATAGGCTTCCGGCACCATGTCCCGCCGGGCCGATGCCAGAGCTTCCCGCAGCACCGAATTCGTCTTGTGGTCGAGATCGAGCTTTATACAGCCCTCGCCGTCGACCATATGGCAGGCCTTCAGAACAGCATTCAACCGCTGGGCGCAGATCTTTGACCCGGTCACCATCGCCGCGACCTTCTGCTCCTCGACGACTTTCCATTCGATGAACTCTTCGATATCGGGATGATCCAGGTCCAGGCAGACCATCTTGGCGGCGCGCCTGGTCGTTCCACCGGATTTGATGGCGCCGGCAGCCCGATCGCCGATCCTCAGGAAGGACATGAGGCCGGAAGATCTTCCTCCGCCGGAGAGTCCTTCCCCATCGCCACGCAATCGTGAAAAGTTCGTGCCGGTTCCGGACCCGTACTTGAATAACCTCGCCTCACGAATCCAGAGATCCATGATCCCGTTTTCATTGACAAGGTCGTCTTCAACCGATTGGATAAAGCAGGCGTGCGGCTGGGGATGTTCGAACGCATTCGAGGCTTTGGCGACCTCTTGGGTCTTAGGGTCGACGTAGTAGTGCCCCTGCGCAGGCCCCGACAATCCATAGGCATAATGCAGTCCCGTGTTGAACCATTGCGGAGAGTTCGGAGCCGCCATCTGGCGGGCGAGCATGTAACACATTTCATCGTGGAAGGCTTCGGAATCTTCGGATGTCTTAAAATAGCCGTAGGACTTGCCCCAATGGGTCCAGCAGCCGGCCATTCGCTCGAAGACCTGGCGGGCATCACGTTCCCCGCCGAGAACCGGTTTGCCGTCAGATCCTTTCAGCGGCTGCCCATTCTGATCCCGCTGAGGAACTCCGGCTTTCCGGAAGTACTTTTGAGCCAAAATATCGATAGCCAGCTGGGACCACTGCTCCGGGACATCGATGTCGTCGAGCTTGAATACGGTGGATCCGTCCGGGTTGCGAATCTCGGACGAACGCTTGACGAATGTAATTCCATCATAAGGGCCTTGCCCGCGACGGGTAAATCTCCGCTCAATTCTCACAGTGTTCCTCCTTCCAGAGGCAGATAAACAATCAGCTTCGGCATGCCGAATGGCTCATAATCCGATAGCGGCGGGGGCTGTCATGTATTCATGGAAAGCGATCAATACCGATCAAGGGGACTACATATAGCTATCACAAACTTTTGTCAATACTAAATATTGTGGGTAGGCTGTGAAGTATGAGGGAAAGCTGTGGATAGCCGCAGAGCAAGTCTTGGCGCCTGATTTCATCCTGTTATAGATGAGTTATCCCCAGAAATGGCCTGACAACAGGGCTGCAACTTGGCATTTCTTTCGGGCTGAAACACCTTAAAAGGCCATCCGTCCGATTTTCAGGGTGGCCTCCTCCACCCCCTTGATAGGAACGAACTGGCCCCCGATGCCCAGTACGACCACCTTCGTCTCTGCCACCCTGGTCTCATATCGACTGAGCAACCCCCAATTGTGTCGGACCGTCGATGGCCGGACAATCCCCTCGATGAGCTTCTTGCCTTGAGAACGAAATACTTGGCGGATCACGTCTTGCTCCCGAGAAGGAGTGCGTTGATCCATTCGGTCAAGCGCCCCATTCAATTCCCGTTCAACGAATGCTAAATAGTCGTCAGTCGTCGGATTCGACAGGGCCAAGCCGACTGCCCCGGCCAGTACCACCACCAGCACGGCTAGACGGACAAGACTCATAGTCCCCTCGTTGGGCTCCACTAGTAGGAGGGCAGGCAAGAGTGGTGTCGGATTAGGACGTTGACGTACTCGATCCAAAACGCACGCACACGATCACACGGCAGGAGAGAGGGCCTGCGTCCTTTCCTTCTGCTCTTGTTCAATATGATGCCGAAGCCTCCAGACGGCCCAAAGACCCGGCAGAGCCACCACCACTGTCACGACAAAGAACTGCGCCCACCCCATCATATCGACCAGATCAGCCGAGGGACGACCAGCAAAGACCCTGCCCAAGGCCTCCAAGGAAGACAACAATGCGAATTGAGTGGCGGTATACCGTGGGTCGCAGAGCGACATGACCAACGCAACGAACGCGGCCGTCCCCATGCCGCCCGTCACATTCTCGATCACAACCGCTGCAGTCAGAATCGCGGTACTTTTCCCAGCCGCCGCCAATACGGCAAACCCTAGGTTGGATACAGCCTGTAAGAAGCCAAAGAGCAGCAGCGACGGGACAAGGCTGGACCGTGTCATCATGACGCCGCCGAGCAGCGCCCCGAACAGTGTCGCGAAAATCCCGAGGCCTTTCACGGCTCCGACCTCCGTCGCCGAAAAACCCATGCCACCGATCAGAAACGCGGTTTGCAGGGAAGAAGCGAACGCATCGCCGAGCTTGTACAGCACGATCACGGCCAAAAATCCCAGCGCTTGCGGCCGGGAAAAGAATTCCCGGAGCGGCGCTCCAATGGCTTCGCTGAGACTTTTAGGTGGGTCGGCGAGCCGAGTAGGCTCCGGGCTCACGATGATGATGGCGACCCCCGCCAACATGACCGCCGCCATCGCCAGATACGCCGTGGGCCAGCCAATAGAGTCGGCCAGCCACAAGGCCCCTGCGCCTGCCACCAGGAGGGCGATGCGATACCCATTGACCCACACCGCCGCACCCAGACCTCGTTCATGCGGCTGGAGTGTATCCGTTCGATAGGCGTCGAAGACGATGTCCAGCGAAGCGGAAAGAAACGCGACCAATAGGGCATACGCGGCCAACCATTCCGGATTGGTACGTGGGTTCGTCATGGCCATCAGCGCCAAGCCGAGGGCGACGCACAATTGGGTGAGCAGCATCCAGCCGCGCCGCCGCCCGAGCCACGGCGGCACGATTCGGTCCATGATGGGGGCCCAGAGGAATTTCAACGTATAGGGGAGCCCGACCAGAGTAAAGATGCCGATCGTCTTCAGATCGACCCCCTCCACGGTCAGCCACGCCTGCAACGTACCGGCGGTCAGGGCCAACGGCAGACCTGACGCAAAGCCCAAGGGCAACATCACGGCAAGCCGCCGATTCATCACCGCAGCCAGGCCTGTAGATTGTTCATTCACGTGAAACGCTCACCTCGAAAGGAGATGATGAAAGCCACATTTCAACACGGTCCTAGACCACTAGATGAAACGCAGAATACCATCAGGGCCCGGTACTTTCTCAGAAGAATCTCAAAAACTTGCAGGAAATACTCTCACCGACCGGCGCAGCAACTAGCAGGATTGGCCATTGAAAAGACACGGTTTGTAGCGCGAGATATCGAACTCGGTATTCTCTTGATAGACTCGTTCGTTGCCGTTCACTCCGTCCTGTTCCGGATCGTTCCACATCGTGTGGTTCCACCAATAAAACAGCGGCTGGGCCTCGGTCTGATACACGGGATTCCCGTACGCACTGCGGGCATGTTCCCGAACCAAACGACCCGTCACATAATCGACTTGACCGTTCCCCGCCAGCGAATAAAGGGAGATGAAGAGCCGGGCTTCGTGGTCATAGAGTTCATCGATACGGGTACTGACGTCAGGTTCGGCAGGGAGAAGATCTTTGGCCTCCCCCAGCGGGAACGAGCTGCCCAGCGCCATCATGAGCATGAACACGCACACCAGCCGATGCGCCATTTCTCACCCACATGCAGGAACCTGATCAACGAGACGGCGGGTATCCTAGCATGCAGGATTTCTGCGATCAAAGAACGAGCTGAGCGGCGGCTTTCCCGCAGGCGCAGCCTTGCCGGAACCGCTGCAACCTCCCTATAATGCCAGCCATGACACAGGCTCGCGCGTCGATTCACACGTTGGGATGCCGGTTGAACCACGCTGAAACGGCGGTGCTGGGAGAAGGGCTTCGCCGCAAAGGGTTCGAACTGGTCGAATTCGGCCGGCCAACGGACGTGCTCGTACTGAATACCTGCGCGGTGACAGAAGAGGCCGAACGCACATCGCGATACGTGATCCGAAAAACCCTCCGACATTCTCCGCATGCATTCGTCGCCGTAACCGGCTGTTACGCCCAAGCCGGGCTGGACGGACTCAAGCGTCAGGCGGGCATCGATCTCATCGTCGGCCACCAATTCAAGCTCGACTTGCCGTCCTACTTGCCCCCCTCCCATGCCTTGCAGAAACGCGCAACCCCGGAAATCCGCCACACCAGAACGATGCCGCGTGAAGACTTCGACCTGCCTTACTTTGGAGAACCGGACTCCACAAGGGCGCCGTTGAAAATTCAGGACGGCTGTAGCGCCATGTGCAGCTTCTGCATCATTCCATTCTCACGGGGGCATGAGAGGAGCAGGCGGCTGGAGGATATCCTGCACGAAGCAGCCGACTTGGCCGCGCGCGGATACCGCGAGGTCGTGCTGACGGGGGTCAACATCGGCCAGTATCGCCATACCGGCCATGATTTTTGCTCATTGCTTCGGCAACTTGATCAGGTACCAGGCCTCGAGCGCATCCGCATCTCGTCGATCGAACCAACGACCGTCGGTGAGGAGCTGCTGGACCTTCTGGCCGGTTCGGCGAAGTTTTGCCCCTTCCTTCATCTACCGTTGCAGAGCGGAGACGACCAGATCTTACAGGCCATGAACCGACGCCATACCGTCAAAACCTACATTGGGTTGATCGAACAGGCTGCCGCCAAAATCCCTCAGTTGGGACTGGGAACCGATCTCATGACGGGCTTTCCCGGCGAAACCGAGGCCGCCTTCCGCAATACCCTCGCGATCGCCGCCGATCTCCCCTTTTCCTACCTGCATGTGTTTCCCTATTCGCCGAGGCCGGGCACCGCCGCGTTACGCCTGAAGCAGGCCACGGCTCCTGCGACCATTAGGAAGCGAGCCGAGATTCTCCAGAACCTCAACCGTACGAAGCGGCTCGCGTTCCACCAGAAGTCGATCGGGGCCACTCTCTCCGTTCTCTTCGAAGCAGGCACTGAGGATGGCTTTCACCACGGCACCACCGCCAACTTCACAAAAGTGGCAGTGCTGGCCTCCGATGATCTCCGGAATCAGATTAAGCCGATCACCATCACCGCAGCTACTGAACGCTGGACCCTCGGTCATGCTGCGTCTGATAAACCGAACACAATTTCCGTAATGCCGCTATGACTCAGAAGTCTCCTCCTCAAGTCCATATCGAAACGTTCGGCTGTCAGATGAACGAATCCGACAGCGAGCTGGTCAGGTCGATGCTGAAGCAGGAGGGGTTCGCCTTCACACCGGATCGTGAGCGGGCTGACGTGGTGCTGGTGAACACCTGTGCCATTCGAGAAAACGCCCACAACAAAATATACGCGCATCTTTCCGAGCTGAAAGGGCTCAAACGCCAGCGTCCATTAGTCGTTGGCGTGTTGGGCTGCATGGCTCAAAATCTCAAGAACGAGCTGGCGGAAAAAGAGCCGCTCGTCGATATCCTCGCCGGGCCGGACGCGTACCGGCAGCTGCCCATGCTGCTCTCCCGCGCACTCGATACCCAGGAACAGGGATTTGACCAGAAAGGGTTTGCGCTGGACCTGTCGGAATATGAAACTTACGAAGGCGTGCTGCCGGACCGGGACAGCGGGGTGAATGCCTGGATCACCATCATGCGGGGCTGTGATAACTTCTGCTCGTTCTGTGTCGTGCCCTATACCCGTGGACGGGAACGATCCCGCGCCCCGGAAGCCGTGCTGGCTGAAGCGCGCGATGCCGCAGCCCGTGGATTCAAGCAAATCACTCTGTTAGGCCAAAACGTCAATTCTTACCGGCATGATGACTGGGATTTTGCCAAACTGATCCACGCGGTCGCGGATACACCCGGCATCGATCGCGTGCGATTCACCTCACCCCATCCCAAGGACTTCCCGCCGGCGTTGATCGACGCCATCGCGACCCATCCGCATATCTGCAAACACATTCATCTGCCGCTTCAGGCAGGCAGCGACCGGATCCTTAATCTGATGGAACGGACCTATACGGCGAACGACTATCTGGCCCTGGTGGAGCGTATCAGAACCGCCATACCCGAGATCGTCCTCACTACGGATATCATCTGCGGATTCTGCTCGGAGTCGGACGAAGAGTTTCACGATACCCGCCGCATTGTGGAGCAGGTGCAATTCGACTCGGCCTACATTTTCAAATATTCGGAACGAAAAAACACGATTGCCGCAAGAAAGTTCGCCGACGATGTCCCGGATTCCGTCAAGGGAGCCCGCGTCTCGGCATTAGTGGAAATCCAGCGCCGTATCACGTTGGACCGCAACCGATGCTATATCGGCCGAGATGTCGAGATC